>JAIUMT010000104.1 GCA_022565415.1 Balneolales bacterium
AACGTTACATGCCCGAAGAGTTCCATTTATAATCCCATCAGAATGCTGATGGGAAACTATCTGTTGGGATTATAAATGGTTGCATGGACACCGTGAATGCGTTAACCTATAAGTATGATTATATCATTAAACGATAATGCGACGCACGATTTATTTCACTGATTATCCAGCGCGAAAGTTCGTAAGATTCCTACTCAGGTAAAAGAGTCGGCAACCTACAAGCTCGATATTCTGAATGCCGCCACATCATTAGATGATTTTCGTTCTCCGCCGAGAAATAGGCTTGAAGCTTTGCATGGTGTGGATATTCAGGTGATACTGCCTCCCCCCCATTTCGGTGATGTTATGCCACTTTCCGAGGCGTAATTCTAGGGTTTAAAGTTCATAAGTTCAGACGACATTTATTAGTATTTGCTGAAAGTGAAATAAGATATGAAGAAAGTAAGTGGACATAAGATCTTTCTATTAGATGCAGCTGGAGCTCTTGTTTCAGTTATTTTTCTATCCTTCCTGTACGCTTTTGATGATTTTTTTGGTATGCCACAAAACGTTATTAAAATGTTTCTTGGTATCGCGACAGCCTTTTTTGTTTATTCAACGACAACATTTTTTATAAAACCAACAAACTGGCAGCTTTACTTAAAATTTATTGCTGTTCTAAACATCAGCTACTGCCTATTTACGTTTTACCACATACTTCAAAATTTAGACACGCTAACGCTATATGGATATGCTTTTTTTATAGCGGAAATTTTCGTAATTCTCATACTATCAACATTTGAACTTAAAAAAGCAGGAAAACAACGATCCGCTAACAGCACCTACAAGAGATTGGCGGATCAGTAGTTAACTAAAGCATTGTGATTCGTATCAAGTTCAATGCTGACACACAGTTTAGGGCTCCGGATTCCCGCACGAACGCCAAGCGCAGTACCGTTGATGCCAAGTGTAACTGCCAACAAGCACATTAACGACGAGGATAATTCAATCAACAAATGAAACTAATGAAAGCCGTTATTTGTACGAAATATGGACCTCCTGATGTCTTGCAAGTTCAATCCGTTAATAAACCTATTCCAAACGACGACGAGGTTCTTGTCCGAATAATTTCTACTGCAGTAAATTCCGGAGACACAAGAGTTAGAGGACTTGCCGTTGAAGGTTTTATGAAAATATTGATGCGATTAGTTTTGGGATTTTCAAAACCAAGGAAACCTATTTTAGGAACAGTTTATTCCGGCATTGTTGAAGATGCGGGCACCAACGTTTTAAAGTTCAAGAAGGGAGATAACGTATTTGGCATGACAGGATTTAATTTTGGTACCTACGCAGAGTATATTACGATTAAAGAAAAAGGTACTATTGCATTAATGCCTTCAAATGCAACCTATGACGAAGCTGCTTCACTAATTTTTGGCGGACAAACGGCAATCTACTTCATTGAGAAAGCTAAGTTATCAGAGAATAAAGCCCAAAAGGTATTAATAATTGGTGGAACGGGATCTGTAGGTTCTGCCGCAATTCAAATTGCCCAATACCACGGAGCTGATGTAACCGTAGTTTGTAGTTCAGAGGGAAAATCTTTGGTAGAAAATTTAGGCATTTCAAAAATTATCCTCTATGACAAAGAGGATTTTAGTAAACAGACCAATACATATGACTTTATCTTCGACGCTGTTGGTAAAACAACGAAGAAACAATGTCAGAGCCTGTTGAATAAGGAAGGAATTTATAAAACAGTGGGAAGTTTAGAATATGCCTCAGAATCACAAGAACAATTAGAACTTCTCAAAATGCTATATGAAACTGGCAAATTGAAAGCCACTATAGACAGAACATATTCATTTGACAACATAGTTGAAGCTCACGAGTATGTTGATACGGGAAGAAAAAAAGGCAACGTAATTCTGAACGTAACAGAATAACCAAATCACCTGGTGGGGGTCAATATCACCGGAATATCCAGGACCAATTGTTTTAGTTAGTCTTTAAAATGAGTAAATTATGTTTATGAAAACATTGACTATAGACATACCAGACACTTTTGGTCTAAATGACAACGAAGTCAAGATGGCACTTGCCTCTAAACTCTATGAAACCGGCAGGCTTTCATTGGGTCAGACTGCCACTTTAACCGGCTATTCAAAACAAACTTTTATGGAGTTGCTGGTTGAATATGGTGTTTCTTTGATAAATCACTCCCCAGATGAACTTGATGACGATGTAAAGAATGCCGAAAAATATTGTCTGTGACGCCAGTTGCCTTATCTTGCTTAATAAAATTAATCGACTTGAATTGCTTCAGCATCTTTTCGGATTCGTACATATTTCCGAAATCATTTCTCACGAATTCAATGCCCCTATTCTGAACGCTTCCCCTAACTAGCTACGGTATAAACTGTACTAAATAGCTACCTTAGGAAACCATGAAAAAGGCCGACTTACTACTTTAGATCATGATGCTTTGGAACTCATAAAAACCAAAAGCGAGCAATACGTCATTTATGCTGACAATTGTTTGTTGCCAAAGGATTTTATGGCAAAGAAGAATATCATTTTCAAAAAAATACCAAGAGACATCACAAGATTTTAATGATGAATTGAGCTATTTCCATTTTGGAAACAACTGAAAAAAAAGATTAAAAATATGAGTGATTTAGTGCCAAAACAGAACAGCTTTATTTTATACACAACACCAGAAGGTGAGGTGAAGCTGAATGTGTTGTTGGAAAACGAAACCATTTGGCTTACCCAAGAGCAAATGAGCCAGCTTTTTGACCGTGAAAGAAGTGTGATTACCAAACACATAGGTAACGTTTTTATTGAAGGCGAATTGGAGGAAAAAAGCAATGTGCAAAATTTGCACATTAGTGGTTCAGACAAGCCTGTGAAGTTCTATAATCTTGATGTAATCATCTCTGTTGGCTACCGGGTGAAATCACAAAGAGGTACCCAATTCAGAATATGGGCTACTAAAACCCTTAAAGAGTACATCATCAAAGGTTTTGTCTTAGACGACAACCGATTGAAACAAGGTGAAGCAATCTTTGGCAAAGATTATTTCAAAGAATTATTGGAGCGTGTTCGTTCCATCAGAGCCAGTGAACGCAGAATTTATCAGCAAATCACTGATATTTTTGCAGAATGCAGCATTGATTACGACCCAAAAGCTGAAATCACCAAGAATTTTTATGCGATGGTGCAAAACAAATTTCATTTTGCCATTACAGGACAAACAGCGGCTGAAATTATCTTTAAAAATGCCAATGCAAAAAAAGAAAACATGGGTTTGAAGACCCAATAAATTATTTCTTACTTTGATAAACAAATCAAGAAATTGAAAAAATAGGATATGGAATTAAAAAGATATCAGCGAAAAGTAATTGAGGATCTTGGAGAATACTTAGTGTATGCTCAAGAGCATAAAAGTTTATCAAAAGCATTCAACCAATATTGGGAAGATAAAAATTGGTCCTTATAATCCTTTGGATGGCACTGGAATGGTACCCTATAAAAATAACATCCCAAATGCTGCCCACGTTTGTGTAAAAGCACCAACAGCAGGTGGTAAAACTTTTATAGCTGTTAATGCTTTACATACCATTTTTTCGGCTTACGATTCTGCAAAACCAAAAGCCGTAATTTGGTTAGTTCCTTGGAATAATCTATTACAACAAGCTGTCAACACGCTATCAAATCCGGAACACCCATACCGTCAAAGACTCAATTCGCCGAGTAGAAATTTACCAAACCTAAGTAAGGATACTATTTTATTCTAATCCAGACACACTTTTTGGGAAACTATCCACTATCAATGCAAGTTGTAAAAAAGTATGGTCAATTCTGACGAACATAAACAATTGGGCAACTTGGCAATCCGACATCAGCAAGCCCAAATTGAAGGGGGAGCTAAAACCAGGAACAACATTTGTCTGGAGAACAGGCGGTGCAAAAATCCATTCAACGTTGCATACAGTTGAACCATACAGGTTTTTCGGTTGGACAGGAAAAACATTTGGTGTGTTTGCTATACACAATTGGACTATTCTTGAAATAGACGGTGTGACTACTGTTACTGTTGAGGAAAGCATGGAGGGTTTCTTAGTTGGTTTAATAAAAAAGCCTTTTAACAAAAAGCTAGAGTTGGGCATGTTAAAGTGGCTGGAATTACTAAAACTAGAATGTGAAAAAAATGAATAAATTCAATCAGGAAGCTTTAGACAAAATAGTTTCGAAAACGACTAGCCACAAAAGCATACAAGGTTCGGTCTTTCACATTGAATCATGCGACAAGTCATTGAGCTTATATTCAGCTTCAGGAAATATGACTTCTGAAAGTCAATACTATATTGCAAGTATTAATAAATTAATCATTTCATTTATTACGCTTCGACTTTGTCAAAGCAAGACCATCAATCTTAACGACAAGCTTTCAATTTATTTGCCAAATGAAATGTTAAACGGGCTTTTGGTTAACAACGGCAAAGACTATTCAGGCGACTTGACAATCCGTCATTTACTTTCTCACACTTCAGGCTTGCCTTGTTATCTGATTGACAAAAGAGCTGACGGAAGAAAGAATATGGACCTAATACTGAAGGGAAATGACCAATCTTGGCCGTTAGAAAAAGTCATGAGTGAAGTAAAAAGTATGAAATCCAAATTTATTCCGGGCACAAAAGGCAAGGCAAACTACTCTGAAACCAACTTTAGATTATTAGGCCGAGTTTTAGAAGTGGTAACGAATAAAACTATTCAAGTTCTATTGACCGAAGTATTTCGAGAATTAGAAATGAATAACACTTTCGTTCTCCCTTCAAATTTAGCAGACAATTGTGCTCCTATTTATTTCAAGCAAAACCAAATTGATATAAAACAATATTGGAAATCAACGAATCACGATATTGCGAGCACAGCTACTGATCAAATGAAATTCATAAGAGCATTTTTTGATGGCGTTCATTTTTCTAAACAATTCATTAATGAACTCAAGAATTGGAACAATATATTCTTTCCCTTCAAATATGGTGTTGGTATTCAGAAATTTTACATGCCAAGAATATTATCACCATTTAAAGCCTTTCCTGAAATCATTGGCCATTGTGGCTCTGTAGGTTCTATTGCGTTTTATGTGCCAGAAAAGCAGGTTTTTATAACAGCAACAGTAAATCAAACTAGTAATCCTAGTGTAGCTTTTCAAACACTGATAAAAATAGTGAATAAACTATGACAGTAGGATACATTAAGTATAATCGAATAGATTGCTCTGAAAGCTCCCCTAGCCGAAGCTTTCAGCTTTCACTGCACTAAAGTAGCTACGGTAATAAAGTAACAATGAACGAAACGGAAATATTTTATCCGGCAAGTCAAACTGAATGGCGACAATGGTTAACAGATAATCATTTGTCCAAACAATCTGTTTGGCTTGTTTTTTTATGCTAAATCATCGGATAAACCGTCTATCACCTGGAGTGATGCGGTTGATGTTGCTCTTTGCTTTGGCTGGATAGATAGCAAGAAAATCAAAATTGACGCAGAAACTTCGCATCAATTTTTTAGCAAACGAAAACCGCGAAGCACTTGGTCAAAAATCAACAAAGCAAAAGTTCAAAAATTGATTGATAACGGATTTATGACCCAAGCAGGTCTGAATAGTATTGAACTCGCCAAACAAAACGGCTCTTGGACTATACTGGACGAAGTTGAAGAACTAATTATTCCAAATGACTTAGAGGAAACATTCAAAAATCACAAAGGCTCAAAAAACTATTTTCTAAGTTTAAGTAAGTCGATTAGAAAAAGGATGTTGACTTCACTCGTTCTTGCCAAACGACCCGAAACCCGACAAAAACGTGTTAACGAAATTGCTACCCTCGCAGGCCAAACTAAGAACACTACCCCCTAAAAGTACATCCGGTACAGCAACTTCACATTTCGTCCGGGTTCGGGCATAATGGACTTCACGCGCGATAGGTGCATTCGGTACGTTTCGTTGGTGATGTTCTCGAGTGTGAGCGAGAAGGTGTGCATGTGCGAGCCGTGGGTAAAATGGGCCTGAACAAACGCATCGTAGACCTGATATCCGTCGGTTGGTTCTTCAAATTCGCCCAACCGGTCTTGTTTTGATGCCAATCGCATACTGGTTCCGATGGTGTACACTCTGTAGGCGTACTGAAGGTCGATTTTTCCGGTAAGTGGCGGAATGAACGGCAGCGGTTCGTTGTCGGTAGTTAGGTCACCGAGCACATAACTGGCTGTTCCGTTTAGCATAAATCCGTCCAAAAACTGCCACTCGGCCAGGATTTCAGTTCCGTATATTCTGGCGGATGCGCCTGTGTACTGGTAAATTGGCAATGGTCTGCGAACGCTTTCTTCACCGGTATTTCGCGGATACAGATAGTTCGAAAAGGAGTAGAAATACCAGGAGTTCTGAATTCCGATCGATTCGCTGGCATATCGAAGTGTCCATTCCGCGCCATGACCAATCTCAGCATTCAGCGTGGGATCTCCGACTTCGTACGAATAAGCTGGCAAATGAGGTCCCTCAGAAAACAGTTCTTCCACAACGGGAATTCGAACGGTTCTCATCAGATAAAATGACGTTACCAGGTTTCGGGTAAGTGAATAGCTGGCTTTGGTGCCTCCTGAGACGTTGAAAAATGTGCGATTTGTGCGTAATCCGAATGCGGTGTCGGTTTCCTCGACCGGAAAGAGCGCGTAGAAATCGAATCGGAGTCCGGTTTGAAATGCCCAATCGCCGATTCCGAAATCCTGATAGGCGAATGTGGCCAGGGCCAGGTCGTTGGTTGACGGGGTGAAGGTGAATCCGCCGGGGGAATTGTAGCTGTGTTGGCCGTAAAATCCAAAAATGCCCTGATCAACGAAGCCCGCTCTGCCGTGATAATATCGACCTGTTACGGTGTTTGTGATCAAATTTGACTGATATCCCACAATGTCGAAGCGCTCACGTTGGGGACTGTATTCGAGTTCTTCGTGGAAATAAAACGAAAAAGTGTAGTTGTATTGGGCGCGTTTAATCCAGTCGGAGTCGGGATATCGCTCGTAGCGCGTATCGAATTGATAACGCTGTAAGTTGATGTTCACTCCTTCGGGATGCGATCCTATGAAATTCCCGGGTATGCCGTAGGATGATAAATATGCGTTGGCCGAGAAACCCAGTAAACCGCGGTCGTCGATGCGGGAAAGTCCGACTCCGCCGTGGAAATTCTGGATGGAGGTGTTGTCGAGGGTTCCTTCAGGAGTGGTGATATCTGCGGATGTTCGCAGTCCCAGATCGGCTTTGAAGGCGAGATTTTCGCGTGAACTGTAGACTGCTCCGCCGGCCGATAATCCTTGGTTTACAGACTCGCCCTGAACGCTGGCTGTTCCGTGAAAGTGTTCGGGCAACTCGGTTGGAATTTGTCCGCGAACAACGTTTACGACTCCGGCGACGGCGTTTGAGGTGTAGATGAGGGCCGATGGTCCGCGCAGGATTTCGATGTACTGGGAGTTGATGGGATCAATTGTAACGGCATGATCTGGGGCAGATGTGGATACATCCCCTGTTGTGCGACCATCTTCGAGGAGGACGAGTCTGTCGCCACTGAGTCCGCGAAGTACTGGTCGGGCCGGGGCTGGACCCATTGTGCTTTGCGCCATTCCGGGCTCGTTTTGAAGGGTTTCAGCGAGGGTTCTGCCCAATTGCTGACGAAGCTCCCTCCCGTCGACGCGATGTTCGGCGCGGATGATGTTCTCGCCATTGTCTCGGTCTGCAGTTACCTGAATTGCCCGAGATCTGAAAATACTACTTCGTACTCTGAAATTTACTGTGATGGTGTCGTTGGGCGTAACGGTTACCGACTGGGAAAAGGACTCGTAGCCAACTCGGTGGGTGCGCAAAGTGTACACTCCGGGCGCTACATTCGGCAAAATATACTCGCCATTATCATGGGCGGTGGCAGCCCTGTTCGTTTCAACAATGACAATACTGGTATAGGAAACCGGTTCACCGGAATCCCGATCGGTAACCTTACCTCGAATCACGCCCCGGTTAGTTTGCTGATTTTCTCCATCAGAATAGCCAATAATAGTAGCCTGTACTTCTGGAGTACCTACCAACCCAAATAGAAAAAGAGTGATCGCATACAAAGATGCCATCACTCTTGAGGTCGTACGAAAACGTTGATTCACAATACCGTGATTAAAATTACTGAGCAGCGACTACAGAAACGGAAATTGGTCGTGATTCAAAATCGTAATGTGATCCGTGAAGCACGTTAATATTGACGTTTGCTGATCCTGTTGAGACACCCTGCAGAGTGAATGTCATGTCGCCCGTAAGGTTAGTTGTGAGCACATCCGTATTTGATGAAGCGACTTCTAAGCGGTAATCTGGGTCATCTAGTGAAACAGTATGACCATCAGGATCTGTAAAGTTTACCGTCATTTCTGGGGTTGTTACGCCAGATTGAACATTAAATTGTCCAGTAATGGTGGTTCCGCTTTGTGAAACTACGGTTTCGTTACCGACCATTACGGTGAATCCGGCGATATCGGCATGATCGTGGTCGCTGGAACATCCGGCAATGAGTACTACCGCGACGGCAAACGTTGAAATTAATTTAGCTGGTAATCTGAACATGATTTAAATTTGATTGTTGGTCCTGGTATTTTAATTAGATGCAACCAAGTTAGGAACATCTCGACCTAAATGCAATTGAGTTGCAATTGATGAGTGTAAAAAAATGTGCCTCTACGTCAAGATGGTGTTAATCAACAGCCGTTTTGAGGTAGGTCCAGACCGTTTCAGCCATAATTACGTGGCCTTCTGGTGTCGGATGAATTCCATCGGGCAGGTTTAATTCTGAAATGCCGGCTACGTCTTCTAATAGAAAAGGGATCAAAATGGCATCATTTGCGCTGGCAAGGCGGGGAAACATGTCTCTGAAACGATCGGTGTATGCATTTCCGAGATTTGGGGGAGCCTGCATTCCAGCTATGAAAATTTTCACATCCGGATTCTTCTCTCGAATTTTGTCGATAATGGACTGCAAGTTCGACTCGGTGACTGTAAGATCTACTCCTCTCAGTGCATCATTCGCTCCTAAGGCAAGCACCAAAACGTCAACATTGCTTCGCAAAAGCCAGTTTACACGTCGAAGTCCGCCAGAGCTCGTTTCGCCCGAAAGTCCGGCGTTGATTACATTCCAGTCGGAACTCAGATTTAAATCATTCAATTTATTTTGTATCAAAGCCGGATAAGCCTGATTTTCGTCGATTCCGTAGCCAGCCGTGAGGCTATCTCCCATAAACAGGATAGTCTTGGTGTTGGATTCAGAAGATTTCACCGAAGCATGCGCCGCCGGTAGAGCAAATAAAATCATCAGCAATAAGAGCATCAGCGATGTAAATCGATTGTCATTTCGCACAGGAATTGGAATTAACACGGGTTTTTCACCACTAAGCCAGTTTTTAATAATTTCAGCGAGTTCTTTTAGCATGATCCTAAAATTAAACATATGTGCACAGAAAAAGAGTCACTAGTGCAGGTTTTGTTAAAAATAATAATTGGTCAAACAATTGAATATGAATAACGTTCTATTCTTTACAACATTGTAACGAATGAGGAACCAATAATGATTCCTGCTTTGTTATTGTTGACGTAAAAAGTTATTTATGCGCATGGATTTGCGCCGGCCGACAGTTATTTACTATTAATCTGAACATATTTCATGCTACACGTCGATACTATTTCGAAAATTTATAACAGCGGAGATCGCAAGCTCCAAGTTCTGCACGACATCACTTTTGAAGTCCCCGACGGACAAATGTGCGCTATCGTTGGCCCATCTGGCAGCGGAAAAACAACTCTTTTAGGACTGTGCGCCGGACTCGACTCCCCTACTTCGGGAAACATCAGCATCGCTGGCAGATCACTCACCGGATTAAGCGAAGATCAACTGGCGGCATTGCGCAATGAACTAGTCGGATTTGTATTTCAGAGTTTTCAGTTGATTCCAACACTTACGGCCATCGAAAATGTGATGGTGCCGTTGGAGTTACGTGGTGTTAGTGGAGTCGAAAAACAGGCTAAAGAACTCCTGCAACGCGTCGGACTCGGCGATCGCCTCGATCACTATCCCGCCCAGCTTTCTGGCGGTGAGCAACAGCGCGTTGCCATTGCACGAGCGTTTATCAACCGCCCGGTTCTGATGTTCGCCGACGAACCGACCGGAAACCTCGATTCCGACACCAGCGAATCTATCGTCGAGCTGCTTTTTGAGCTGAACCGCGA
>JAIUMT010000105.1 GCA_022565415.1 Balneolales bacterium
CGTAGCGCGCAATACGATTAGCCGATTCGTCGCCTGCTTCTGTAAATTGTCCGCCCACATACAGGTCATTACCAAATACAGCAAGCGCTCTAACCACGTTATTTACCCCGGAACCCAGACTATGCCAGTTTCCGGATGATATTTCGTATCTGGCGATACGACTTGCAGGTTCACCGTTCGCCTCAGTGAAAGCACCTCCGACATATACGTCATTCCCATTCACAGCAAGTGAGTAAACAACCTGATTTACACCAGCCCCAAGAGCATGCCAGCTTTCATTTGAGATATCATAGCGTGCTATTCGTCCTGTGGAAATACCCCCGGCCTGATTAAATCCGCCTCCCACAAATAGGTTATCACCACTGGCGGCAATATCTACGACGTTACCGGTCACCCCTGAGCCAAGATTATGCCAACTCCCGTCAGACATATCATAACGAACAACACCGATAGCAGATTCTCCGTCCGCCTCCGTGAACTGCCCTCCCACAAACAAATTGTTGCCGCTGATGGTCATTGTGCGGACAATATCATTCACGCCCTCTCCCAATGGATGCCAGTTTCCGGATGAAATATCGTAGCGGGCAACATAGTTGGTTGGCTCATCTCCAATGAAGGTAAAGAATCCACCTACGTACACATCATCACCATTTATTGCAACAGACTGAATTAAGTCGTTCAACCCATCTCCATCAACCAGTTGGTTCCAGCTTGCAGATTGTGAATCGAACTTAGCCAAGTTGTGGGCTGGGGCCCCTCCGGCCTTGGAGAAACTTCCGCCTACATACACGTCATTTCCGATGATGGCAAACGCTGAAACATTAGCAAAGGCTGGGCCATAACCGATAATCCCAGACCCAAGATTGTGCCAACTGTTGTTTGAGATATCATATCGGGCAGCACCGTTAGCGGATACATCACCGGCCTCAGAAAAATCCCCACCTACGTACATATCATCACCATTGATTTCAATGGAGTATACTCCTCTGTTAACTCCATCTCCCATAGAATGCCAGCTACCACCTGATAAACTATATCGTGCGATATGGTTGGCAGTGGAGCCTCCGGCCTCAGTAAAAAACCCGCCTACGTATAAATCACCCTCATTTACAGCTAAGGTTAAAACTATATTATTAACTCCAGCTCCAAGAGCGTGCCAGTTGTCGTTTGCGATATCGTAACGAGCAATTGAAGCGGCTGATACACCACCGGCCTCATTAAATTGTCCACCCACAAAAAGATTGTCGCCACTAATTGCGATCGACCGGACTAAATTATTGACTCCATCTCCCAGGGCATGCCAGTCGCCTGTGGCAATATCGTAGCGGGCAACATAGTTGGCATCCTGACCGTCGGCTTCGGTAAAAAAACCTCCGACATACAAATTATCCCCGCTGGCGACAATAGACGAAACCGTATTGTTTAGCCCCTCACCGAGAGGGTGCCAGCTATCATCTGATAAATTATATCGGGCAATGCGATTAGCGGTCTGACCGTCGGCCTCTGTGAAATTGCCTCCAATATATAAATCGTCCCCACTTATAGAAATTGCATTGACTCTACCGTTCAACCCATTCCCAAGAGGGTGCCAGCTGCCGTCTGAGATGTTATATCGGGCAACATAGTTGAGTGGACTTCCTCCGATAGAAGTAAAATTCCCCATCACAAATATGTCATTTTCGTGTGCCAGCATAGCCGATACAGCTCCATCTGCACCTGGAATCGTGCTTTCAATTTTCCAATTGTCGTTGTCGGGATTCTCAGATGATTGTGGTAAAAAAACAGGATTATCGTTGTCATCTTTGGCAAATTGATAGCCACTAATGTCAAGTTCACCGATGTATCCATCTGGATTTTCAAACCGGCCGTCTTCGTCGAGGAACTCGCTAAGGGATCGGTCTAGTGACTGCTGAGCCATGGCCGAAATTGATGTTAACAACAGGAGTAGAAGCGCAAAAAATAGGCTTATGTGATTAGTTTTCATGTTTTTTCCATTTCGTGGATTGGGGGTATCAGTACGAGGGTGAAGGCTATTGTAGCGATGATCACCCGTGATAGTTAAGCTGGGGTAATTAACTGTTTTTTAATCGCTGATGTAATTTGTATCAGTCTTAAGGAGGCATTACAAAGGATTCAGCTATTGATTAAATCAATTTCAGATTGAGATTTGGGGTATTTTTTGTGAGTGAATAGGTTCTATATGAATTACTAGCAGATTGGTTTAACCATATATTTTAGTCGGGACGGAAAATTATAACTAAATTTAAACCGTTAATTTTAGTACTAGAAACCTATTTATTACCTGCTTGCATCGCAATACTTACTTCTAGGTATATTTGTGACCTTGCCCGAAAATTTGAATTCCAGTAACAAGTCTTTGAAATTAAAATCCCACCATCCAACAATTAAAACCACTTGGCTCTTCTCTCCGATTTACCTACTTTTAATGGCAAATACATCCGTAACCACCATTAATCCTTGTCACATGATTACCCGAAAATCTACCACCATCGCCCTTCTTACTGCAACATTCGGATTTATGCTCGCTTTCTCGGCCTGCGTTCAATCAACCGAACAAACCGAAACGCAAATTGAAAGCTACACTCCCGGACTCGCAGTTCAGATGAAATACATGCAATACTGGACGCATAAAGTGGGGCTATCTATCGAGGCAGAAAACCTTGAGTTAGCTGATTTTTACCATCACGAGCTTGAGGAAGCTGCCGAAGACCTCATCGATTCTATCGAAAGTTACGACGGATACCCTATAGCACAACTCACCGAGTCTATGCTTGTTCCCACGTTAGATGCGCTTGAGGACGCTCTGGATGAAGGCAACTGGTCTGATGTTCGAGAAGCTTTTAAGGCTGTTATCATTTCCTGCAATAGCTGTCATGTAGCTACCGATCACGGATTTATCGTCATCAACGACGGATTCGGTAACAATCCGTTCAACCAAGAGTTTTAAGATAACTCTCACAGTCTAAACACATTTAGCAAGCGTTGAAAAGTTGTCTTTTCACATAAAAATCAAACGCTTTTTGTGAGCTCAACCAGTGTTAAAATTCAAATGTGATATGTAAGTACAAAGAGCTTGACCCGGGGATCTCATTTTGCTCTCAATCAGAAGCTTCGCTAATACGTAAAAGACAAGATTCGACCCCGACACACAAATCTAAAAGCACTCTGCTTCCGCTAAACGGAAATTGCAGAGTGTCTTTTACCCTTCGATATCATCAGGATCATTAAGCACTTCTCTCATCTCCTGAATATGTATGCCTAATTCGTTGCGTAATTCGAACATTCGCTCGTGCAACATCCGATAATCGGCAAAACGCATGAACTTGCGGCGTTTCAGCCCTGGAAGTAATTCCAACAAACGATTCGCACTTTTGAGGGCGCGCTTGCAATACGCAATATTGCCGCCAAGTACGTCCAAATCGTATCCAAAGGCAAATCCACCGGCAACTTTTGCACCCAAATTCACCGTCTCCGTTACCATTTCGATGAAATAGGCGTCTTGTTCTTCTTCTGGCACAATCTCAGCCAGTTTAAGCATATCGGCAGCGAGCTCCCGGGCTTCGTCGTAAATCTTCGTATACTCAGGCGGCTCTTCTTCGTCCATATTCTCGAATTCGGCCAATTCGGAGGCCGGCATCCACAGCGGAGCCTGTGACGCATCGTCATTAGAATTATCACTCTCCGATTTCGGAAGACCGATTTTCCACTCCTCGCCGTCGTCTAAATCCTCGTCGTCCTCATCCATATCCTCGCCAGACATGAAAAAGTCGTCCATTTCATCGTCGTCGTCCTCCTCATCCCAATCGTCTTCATCATCAGGAAAATAGGCATCTTCGAACATGAGTTCGTCTTCGATGTACGCATCGATTGCATCCAGTTTTGAGGGGAAATTTTTCAAAAAACGTGACCATCGCGGCGACTCTTCGCCCAGATTACTCTCGATGAAGGTTCGGATTTTCTCACTTTTCTGTTCCATTTCGGTAAGATGAGCCTCCCACTGGAACTCGTCCCAGATTTCGTCATCTTCAAATGAACGCATAGCGTTGTTTCCTCTAACTATTTTGTCTTTTAAAAATTTGAGGCTGCCCGAGTTAACGAACAACCTCTGTAAACTTAATCAGAGTCTTTCAAGAGTGCCAATCATTACTTTGGTCATCTTGGGTTCGGCCATGTCGGCTGCCTCCAAAATGTGCTTCATATCTACGGGTTCAAGCGCATCAGGAAAGCACTCATCAGTTATAACGGATATGCCGAGGGTTTTCATGCCCATGTGGATGGCTGCGATTACCTCTGGAACGGTGCTCATGCCGACCACATCGCCACCAAGCTGACGCAAAAACCGGTATTCGGCTTTGGTTTCGAGGTTCGGTCCGGTTACGGCAATGTACACGCCGTGGTGCATTTTGATGGCATTGTCGAGGGCTACCTGGTCGGCTACTTCAATGAGGCTTCGTGTGTACGGCTCGCTCATATCAGGGAAGCGCACGCCCAGATCGTTGTCATTTGCACCAATTAGCGGATTATCACCCAGCAGGTTGATGTGATCTACGATACACATGATGTCGCCACGCTGAAAATTCGGATTCATTCCGCCGCAGGCGTTGGAAACCATCAAGGTATGCGCTCCGTTTTGTTGGAGAACACGCAATGGGAATACGATTTGCTGCATGGTGTACCCTTCGTAGTAATGAAATCGGCCTTGCATGGCGACCACATTTTTACAACCGAGTTTGCCAAAGAGCAATCGACCGGCATGACTTTCTACGGTTGATACCGGAAAGTGCGGTATGTCGGCATACGAAATACTTGATTCGACTTCAATTTGTTCGGCAAGACGACCAAGTCCTGTGCCTAAAATGATTACAAATTCGGGACGGGCTTTGGTTTTGCTTTGAATATAAGCCAGTGCCTCGGCGCGTTTAGCGCGGAATTCTTCTACTGTGTCTAATTGCATGTAACTTCTATCTTCGTGTTAATCTATTTTGTCAAGAAAATCGTCGAGATCGTCGGCATCCGGAATAACAAATGCAGATGTATTCTCCTCTTTAGGTTCCTGTTTGGCCGGACGTGCCGGGGCGTTGGCCGCCACCGCATCAGCATCGGCCTCTTCATCACGATTCAATGTAAATGTACCCGAATCGTCTTTCGAAAAACTGGTGAGCGATTCCTGGGCCAAATCCAGGTAGGACTTAATCCCGCGAATGATTTCCTCGCGACGGTCCAGCAAGGTCATGATGTTCTGGCGAATCTCGTGGCGTTGCTGTCGTGCTTTGCCAACAATCCCCTCCGCCTGCATCTCGGCCTTCTCAAGTCGGTTCCGAGCCTCTTTTTTAGCACTAGCCAAACGCTGATCGGATGTCTCCTTAGCGGTCTGCAAGGTCTCGTGAAGGGCCTGCTCAACCCGCTCGTAGTGTTTCAGCTTATCTTTGAGCTGATCGACCTCACGCTGCATTTCGCGGTTTTTAGCTACCAGATATTCCCACTCGGTTGATACCACATTCAAAAATGCCTTGACCTCACCCACATCATATCCGCGAAGGGATTTTTCAAATTGTTGTTGCTTGATTTCAAGAGCAGTTAATTTCATAATGAAAACACTCGTTTTTTAAGATTTATTAAGATGATGGTGGGATAACGCAAATAATGATGCTGAGGTATATCTATAAAACCTGAAATTCATCCTAAAATACGGATTTTCGACTGATATTCCTGACCTTACAGAAAAGCACCCTTTTTATTTGGTTCGCAGCCGATTGGGCAATGTTGCGGAGTTATCGAACGAAGTGTCTTCTTCGTCTGGTTGACTTTTGAGCCGCTGAAGGTTTTTATCATTTTCGTCCAGGTCTATCTCTGTGGTAATTGCCTCAATATTCTGAAGCCGCTTTTCTACGCGGACTTTGAATTCGGCAAACTCCTTTTTCGTGACGATGTTGGCATTGTCGAGTAAGGTGTTTCTACGCCTGGAATCGATGGCGTAACGAATCAGGCTAAAAATGCCGTAGAAAATGAAGGTGGTTACTCCAAGTCCGCCTACAATGGCTACTAATGCAATTATACTGTTTTGATCTGGCGTCATGCTTATCGATTTTTATTTCGAGCCAACTGGTTAACCAACTTCTGATTTAACTCTTCGGGATTTTCAGCGTCGAGATCCACATCCATGCCCATCCCACTTCGCTGAAAATCGTCGGGATCGGATGCAGCTATGGTTTCTAGATTGCGTACACGGTTGCGCAACGATTCAATTTCGCGTTTGTACTTGTTTTCGAGCGCTTCAATTCGGGGCTCCAGATTGCCTGCCGTTTTGGCTTTCATTTTGTGATTTGATTTGATCACTTCACTAATGATGCCGGCCACAACAATAATAGTAAGAAAGGTCCATAGTGTCATACGATAACGTTGGTTTTTTGAGATTTCAGACAGTCCATTTATCTACTTGACGTTCGAAAATGCAGCATGTTTCAATTCATCTAATCTAAGAAAGTAATACCATATTACCGATATAATCTACTTAATTGAAAATCAACTGAACCGGAGATAGCGATGGTTTAAAAATTGCGTGCCTGGAAATCACTCTCGCTCGCCGAAAATTGCACTTCCGATGCGAACCAATGTTGCTCCTTCCTGAATCGCAACCTCCAGGTCGTGGGTCATTCCCATCGATAGGTGTTCGAGTTGCACCGCCCCGTCGTATTTTGGTGCATGTAAATCCCGCAATTCACGTAACAATCGAAACTGCGGACGAACCAACTCCAGGTTTTCCTCAAATGATGCAATGCCCATTAATCCGCGAACAACCACATTTTTGTAAAATTGAGCCTCATCCAGAATGGATTTCAAAGCGTCGGGCTCACATCCGCTTTTTTGATCTTCTTCGCTGATGTTGATTTGAATCAGCACGTTTATGGTTCGGTCGGCTTCGGCAGCTCGTTTTTCGATCTCGCGGAGGGTTTTGAGCTTGGGTACCGAGTGGATCCAGTCGACGCGCTCGGCCATATATTTGACCTTGTTCGATTGCAGCGCACCAATCATGTGCCAAACTAGATCATCCGGACCTTCCTGCATTTTCGGTACGAGCTCTTGCACTTTGTTTTCGCCAAAATGAATTTGCCCATGCTCGTATGCCGCACGAATAGCCTCCATTGGCTTGGTTTTACTAACCGCGATGAGTTCCACATCCAGAGGGTCGCGCCCAGCACGGCTCGCAGCCTGCTCGATTATGTCGCGAACGTCGTCTAGATTTTCCCCGATTGAATTAATAGAAGATGAATTGTTCATTATGATTTATTTGTCTTTAAATATTGCGGATTAGTTCGTATTTTAACCTACTGTTTAAGAAACGAATTGGAATTTTGAACACTATCCATACCATTCCTGAATTTACGAAAAAACTCGCGCGAATAAGGCGAGAAGTTCTACTTTTGCGTCAACGCTCACAAACCAAAGGAGTGAAGAAACGCGAAGAATGAGCCTAACCGTAAAGCATATTTCTGATTTTTTTGAACATTGGGCACCCTTCTCTACCCAAGCAGAATATGACAACTCCGGTCTGCTCTTAGGATCACATAGCCAAACCGTTTCTGGCATCCTTACTTGTCTTGATGTTACCACCGATGTGGTTGATGAGGCCCTAAAATTGAACTGCAATCTCATCGTTGCCCATCATCCTCTCATTTTTCGGAAATTAAGTCGGATTAATCCCGATACACCTCAGGGATCCCTTCTTTACAAGCTCATTTCCAACAATATTGCCGTTTTAGCTGTGCACACCAATTTGGATGCGGCTCAAAATGGAGTTTCGTTTGTGCTCGCCGATCGCATAGGTATTCAAAATGCGGAGTTTCTCACCGAGCACGACACCGAAGGCACCATCGGATTCGGCGTTTACGGGTCCCTCGACCAATCTTACCCGGTTAACGACTTCTTAAATCTTGTCTGCAAGGCGCTTCACACCGACGCTATCCGTTTCAGTAATGACTTGAACGAGAACGCCACCATTCGAACTGTGGCCGTTTGCGGAGGCTCCGGGGTTTCTCTGGCCAAAGCCGCTCGTTCTGCCGGCGCCGACGCCTATGTGACGGCCGACATCAAGTATCACGAATATTTCGACTGCGGCATGTTGCTTGTCGATGCCGGACATTACGAAACAGAGATGCCCATCATTCAGCACATGCGCGACAAGCTTGCTCATGCTTTCGAGAACACACCCATCCGGAGTACAACGGTTATCACAAATCCGATGCAGGTGCATGTTTTCAACAAATTAGACCAAAAACAAATCAATCCATCCTAACATCTACATCACCTTATGAAAGAAGTAATACAAAATCTGGCCAATTTACAGTACATAGATTCCAGAATCGACGAACTATCGCGCTTGCGTGGTGATTTACCTGAGGAAATCCTTGATTTGGAGCAAGATACTGATCGTGCCAAGAGCATTATTGCCCGTCTTGAGGCCCAGGAAGTGGAGTTGAATCAAGAGCGAAACAATCTGGAAATCGACATACAAGATGCGGCCGGACTCGTGAGCAAATACGAAGCTCAGCAGATGTCTGTTCGCAACAATCGCGAATACGATGCCCTAACCAAAGAAATTGAATCTCAGAAGCAGGCTACAGAAAATGCGAAATCGCGCCTCGAAGAGATTTCGCTGATTTTAGAAGAGTCGACTCAGAAACTTGCGAGGTACCGTGACGAGCTCGAGAGCCTCAATAGAACCTTCGAAGAAAAGAAATCGAATCTCGACGAAGTTATTGAGAAAACTAAGAACGAAGAAGATGAGCTTCTGAAAAAACGCGATGATGCCAAAGCGAAAGTAGATGTTCGCTATTTGCGAAGCTACGAGCGTTTGCGCAATGGACTCTCCAACAGCATTGCTGTAGTTCCTATGGAGAAAGGTGCCTGTTTAGGTATGATGCTCCCGCCACAGGTTCAGGTTGAAGTTCGCAAAATGAACAAAATCATTATCGATGAGAACAGTGGACGAATCGTTGTAGATCCGGAATTCTTCGATAACGCACGAGCAGAATTTAAGATCTAATTGAAGATCGGGTTGCAGAGAGTTTTTTCTTTTTCGGCAACCTTGCTCTCGCCTTTCACAACAGCTGTGTTTCGCATCATCTGTATGAAAAAACGAATCATGTCGGCATAATTGTCGATTGTGATTCGTTCGTTCGTGCCATGAACCCTGTCTAAATCACTCGCATCGCAGCGCAGCGGCAGAAATCGGTACACGTTTTTGGTAAGATGGGTATAATGTCGGGCATCGGTTGCCGCAATCATCAGTGAGGGAGAAACCGACACATCCTTAAAAATCTGCCGAATCGTAACGCGCAGCATTTTGTAATATTTCGAATTCACGTCCGACACTGGCGAAGGTTCGATATACCCTTCCAGCTTCCGCACCTGAATTCGCGGATCATTCACCGTTTTACGCACGTGAGCAATAACCGATTCGATGGAATCATTCGGATGTACGCGGAAATTAACTACCGCTTTTGCCTGGGTTGGAATCAGGTTTTCTTTAATGCCGGAGTCGAAAATGGTTGTGGCCGTGGTGGTTCTAAGGGCCGCGTTTGTGGCAGGCTCAGCCGACAGCTTGTTCTGAAACACCTTCCTGAATAACCATAAATTGGCGATGGCCGACCTGTACGCAAGCGGTAAACGCGGAGCCATGGTTTCGAACGTATGACGAATAATGCCATTCAGGTTGCCTCGCATCGGATTCCCTTCCAGCTTGTGAATTGCGTTACTCAAAACAGCGATAGACGTCACGCCCTGAGGCACAGATGAATGTCCGCC
>JAIUMT010000106.1 GCA_022565415.1 Balneolales bacterium
GACTACTGCTTGTAAGAATCCTAGATACAACAAACTAGGTTCTTTCCACTTAATGTATCGCACGAGAGTATAAGCAGCAATCGCAAAGGAAAATCCAATCAGAGTTTCGGAAAACGCAGCTATATCATAGTCTAGTCCACGGCTACCAACCTGGATAAACATCAAACTGACGACGTGTAGTACTGACAGTGCAGACACGATAATAGACTTTGGTTTGTAGAATTCTTAAAAATCAGACACACAACGACACAATATGCAGTAAAAAATCATTCTTTACCAAAAATGGATGTAATCTTGCCCCAAATTCCAGATTTCGATTTAGTCTCGCTTTTATTTACCGATTCCGATTCGCCGCCAAAAGGTTCGATCACATTTTTAATCCGATCAATCTGCTTTTGGTCCACATTCGTCTTCGTATTTCGGCCACCGGCTGGACGCGGATTTCGATTACCTGAATTACGCCCGGCCCGGCTTCGTCTATCAGGAGAATCTGTTCTTCTGGAACTGGATTGGTCGCGTGTGTCGTCTTTATCGGAGGTTTCGGTTCTTCGACGAGGCGCTGGCTTTCGACGGGGTGCTGGTTTCTTTTTATCTGGAGTCGGCGTTGAGGTATCCGCATCAGCAGCACCATCATTTTTTCGGGCGGATGTTCGCGGAGCAGCTGGCTTCGCTGCTCTTGAACTTGAACGACCCGGACTTTCTGAGCGATCGCTGTTTTGTGAACGGTTGTCATCAGAAGAACTGTCGTTGCGTTTCGGACGGCTACTTGTGTTTCTTCGAGCTGGGGCTCTTCCACCTGATCGACCACCTGTATTGCTTCGAGACGATCTTCCATTGGAAGAACCATCCCGACTGTCGCCTGAATCACTGGCAAAATCAGAAAGACCATCTGGCATTTCCTTGATTTCGATTCGATCGCCCATTTCTTTAATAATCGTACTGAAATAGCGACTGTCTTCGGGAGATACCAGCGTTATAGCAGTACCTTTTTTCTTGGCACGCGCTGTACGACCAATACGGTGAATGTAATCATCCAGGTCGCGGGGAACATTATAATTTACAACATGCGACACACCGGTAACGTCAATACCTCGAGCCATAACATCGGTGGCAACAATTACATTGATGCGGTTGTTAGTAAAGTCGCTGAGAGTTTGCTCCCGTTCTTTTTGGTCCCGGTCGCCGTGCATAGAACCAACCCGAATGCCCTTTTTGTATAAAGCACGGGCAAGTCCGTCAACACCACGTTTGGTAGAGACAAATACAATAGCAGTTTGATCGTCTTCTGTATCGAAGAGATTGAGAACTAAGTCCAGCTTTCCGCTTTCCTGAATTTTATAGGCTTGCTGAGTAACACCTTCGGCCGGCTTCTGAGTCGAAATATTGATCCGAACCGGATCGTTGGTCATTTCTTTGGCCAACGTTTCGATATTTCCCGACAATGTAGCTGAAAAGAGCAAACTCTGACGTTTTTTCGGTAATCGGTGTATAATACTGCGAACATCAGGTAAAAAACCCATATCCAACATTCTGTCGGCTTCATCCAGAACCAGAAACTCCAACGCTGAAAAATCGACCGACGATACCTTAATGTGATCTATAAGACGTCCAGGTGTTGCTACTAAAATATCAACGCCTTCGCGGATAGCCTTTTCCTGTGTAGTCCAGTCGGCGCCGCCATAAATGCACGCACTCGTGATTCCGGCATGATATCCAATGCTCCAGAATTGCTGATCAATTTGAATGGCAAGTTCACGTGTCGGGGCCAATACCAACGCCCGGATGCCAGGTTTAGGATTTGAACCTATTTTCTCTATGAGGGGAATTGCAAATGCGGCAGTTTTGCCTGTACCTGTTTGGGCCGAAGCCAAAATGTCTCTTCCGTCGAGTAATAAAGGAATGGCCTGCTCTTGTATAGGCGTCGGTTTGTCAAAACCCATGTCCATCAATCCCATGAGGACATTCTCACCTATTTTAAAATCTTTAAATGACAAAATATCGTGTTTAATCTAAGTTTAGCTTTTCTTGTAAGGTGCTTTAACCTACACCAATATAAGCAATAATTCCCTTTTCTTCGTTACACCCAATCTGCAATTATCGCTTAAGAATACCAAGTTGAAGCGTGTTTGTGTATATTAGAAGTTATTTGATTTCCGAAATTCCAGAAAAGTACCAATTCATGATTTATACAGACAATTTCTTTTTCATTTGCCGCGTGCCACTTAGCGCTGAAGGTTCACAAGATGTTGAAGTTCTGGACCGCTCAGAAGGAACAGAAGACTTCCCCCGCGTCTTTACTAAATTCGAAGAACTACGCTCCCACGCCTTCAACAAAGACGGTTTATACAGTGTTATTCGTGCTGATGAAATTTTCATTCTGTTGCGTACAACCAACAAAAAAGAAGCTCAAATACTGGCTTTCGAAAATTCGCGCGCAAATCTGATTACCAATTTGCAACACCGGGTTATGCAGGCCAACGATGAAAATGCGAAATCCATTCTTCGCAATGTTCATCAGATCGACACCAATTTTAGCTGATTTCGCCTTTCATGGCCGGTAGTTTTCCGGCCATCTTTTTTCTTCGCTGAGGGTTTCTCCATACACATCATACAATTTTACCGTTCATGACGCTACGAGCTCGCAAATCATTCTTTGCCCGTGCTTTCTATTGCGGACTGATGCTTGCTGTCTCGATCATGTTCACGTCAAGTATTGCCTCTGCCCAACAAGCCCGAGGACTCTTTTTCTCTGTTTTCGGGGAAGATGCTCCGCCCGAGCGTGGCGACAATAATCATGCACAGGTAATTTATCTTGAGATTCCGGAATCTGAGACTCGTCCGGTCTATTTGCGCATTTTCGATGCCGAAGTCGGCGGACATCTTGACGAGCGTCACGGACAGTTCAACACTCAAACACGATTTTTGCTTCTGGGTGGAAACAGCGCCGCCCGCATTTTCGGCGGCCAAACCGATATCCAGAAATCACCCTATGTACACCACGATTTCCCCGAAAGCGATATCATCCACGACCACACCTTCGGCTCTGATCCACGCTACGACGGACGTTACTTCCCGCTGGGCGACCTCCCTCTCGAACAAGGCTTCCAAACACTCGATGGCTACCGCCGATTCGCATTCCTGGCTCTCGGCATAACCGGAAACGACGGCAACTTCTACGACTTCGTGCTATCGTACGACCCCAACGACAAAGTCGAGCCCGAGAACTACCGCATGTTTGCCTACGATCTCACCATGCGGATTCCAAATCAACGCAACTTCGAAGGCCAAATCCGGATACCAGTTGGCGGAAGAGACCAACTCAAAATCGCAACTTTCGGCCTCAATAACGAACCCATCCAGCTGAAAGTCCCATTTCAGGAAACCACAAGACTGGAATCGTCACCCGTCGACAACTGGACAATCAACACCATCGACATCCCAAATCCGGACCTTATCGAAAGCATCGGGTTCAACTTTTTCGGTAGCAATTACAACAACACCTTTAGTTTCATGGTGCTCGACGAAAACGACGTTCCGATTGCCATTCCACTCCCGATTTTGGACTACGAATCCGTCGACGAACCCATTTTCCAGACCCGCCACACCTACGCACCCGACAACTGTCATATTGTGAACCTCGAAAAAATCACGATCAATGGCGATAACTTCCTGAATCCAAGTGCGATATGGGCTTTCCAAGACGACACCCTCAGTGGAACCCAAACCCAACGTCGCTTCGAGGAAACCGGCTACCATCCCTACACATTAACCATCAGCGGACTCTTCCAGGGGGGACGACAATCGGGCTCTATAAGCGATTCTGTGTTTATTAATCAGCCACCGGTGGCATGGGCTGGTGGAAATCGAAGTTTTGTTGCCGGAACACCCATGGCGTTCGACGGCACCGTTTCGGAAGATCCCGACGGTAGAATTACGCGCTACGAATGGGATTTCGGCGATGGAAATACCGGAGTAGGCGCACGTACCGATCATACCTACGCTCGGGCCGGAGAATACACCGTAACGTTAACCGTTACCGACGACTCGGGCACTCCGTGTAATACCGCAACAGCTACGGCAACTGTGAGAGTAAACCTTCCGCCTGTTGCCCGCATTAATGCACCTGCCGTTACTCAGGTTGGAGAAACCATCACGCTCGACGGCACAAGATCATCCGACCCAGACGGAAAAATATCTGAGTATCGATGGGAAATCTTCGGGGAACTGGTTTCCAGCGACTCGATTACCCATTACACCGTAACACGCGAACAGGATATTCCGGTTACACTTACGGTCACCGACGATTCGTACACCTTGAACTCAAATGCGAGCACAACTCAGCGAATTCGTGTAAATCGCACACCAATTGCGAATGCCGGGGCCGACAAGCACGTCTCTCCAAATCGTCCGGCTACGTTTAACGGAAATCAATCGCGCGATCCTGATGGCAATATTGTGCACTATGAATGGGTTTTTCCAGATGGAATTATTCGTGAGGGCATGATTGTGCAGGAGGGCATTGCAGAGCCCGGCGACCATTATGTTTACCTGAATGTAACCGATAATGAAGGCGCCGTTGGCACCGATTCGCTGTACGTTCGGGTTAATTATCCGCCAGTGCCGATCATTTCGGGCGATCTGATTGTAAGTGACGGGGTCGTAGCACTCTCCGCCGCGGAGTCGTACGACGAAGACGGAGAGATTATCAGTTTTGAATGGAGAATGGGCGACGGCACACGCATTGTTGGTCCCGAGGCCCGGCATACCTACCAACGCCCGGGCAGTTATAATGTACAACTCATCATTATCGACGATTCAGGCACGTTTTCGTCGGTTCAAAGCACAACGACTTCCGTTGTTGTAAATCAACTTCCGATAGCGCGGCTAAATGCTCCAGAATCTGGCTCTCCGGGACAGCCACTGCGTTTTGATGCATCCGCCTCAAGCGATCCCGACGGAACTATCATCCGGCACGAATGGAGTTTTGGCGATGGAAATTCCGCCGAGGGTAAAATTGTAGAACATACCTACGAAAGGCCCGGCGTTTATCAGGTTGCACTTGCCGTGTACGACGATACGGATCTCGAAGAATCGGCCGGATTTCAGTATCACGAGGTTACCATTAAAGGAGAACCTCAGATTGCGGCTAATTATCCGTCGCGGGTGGCACCCGGTGCGCCGTTTGAAGTCGACCTCAGCAATTCACAGACTCCGGGAAGCGAGCTAAAGGGATATTATTGGTTTGTGGATGGAAGTTGGCGACAGGGCGACGCAACGCGCAGTTTTACCATGCTTGAGGAGGGCGAAAAAGAGATACGTTTCGCGGTGGAAAACGCATCCGGATTGCCCAATTCACGAAGTGAAGGTCGGGCTCAGATTCTTGTAAATGCTAGTCCGGAAGTGGTCTCGCTGCAGGATATTGTTACGCACGAACCAACCGTTTTTCTGGATGCATCCGCGTCGACAGATCCCGATGGAGATAACTTGCGATTCAGCTGGGATATGGGGGATGGAAACACGTATGAGAGTCCAATTATTTCGCATACCTACGCCGATGGCGGACTTTACAACGCGACTCTGACCGTTGACGATCAGCAGGGCTTAGAAAACAGTGTCGCCACTCGGGAGTTCACCGTATTTGTGAATCGTGAGCCTCAAATCGTGATGGAATTGCCTGAAAAAGTTTGCGTAAATCAGCCGGTCGCCTACAGGGCGGAGTCAAGTATCAGCGCCGAAGGGCGGGAATTGCAATTCCGATGGGATTTCGGAAACGGCAAAACAGCGGCGCGATCGAGTGGAGAGGTCGTTTTTGAATCCGGCGGACGGTACACCGTAAACTTGGTAGCCGACGATGGACTCGGGCTTCCGAACTCCCAAACGCGGACATCCCAAAGCATTCAGGTAATTGGCCTTCCTGTGGCTAAAGCCGGAGAAGACGTAACCGCTTGCATCACCGAAACCATTGTATTCGACGGATCTGAATCATATTCTGGCACCGGTGACATTACGCGATGGAGTTGGGATTTCGGGGACGGAAATACCGCCGAGGGCGAGCGAGTTACACACAGGTACACCTCGCCGGGCGTTTACGAAGCCAACTTAACCGTTGAGTGCAGCGAATATGAGTTTTGTGGTCAGAGCGGGACAACTTCGCGCCAGGTAACCATTATACCCGCGGCAGTTGCGAATTTCAGCATACCGTCTGTGTTGGTTGAAGGCGAACACCTTTTGTTAGATCCGAGTAACTCGCAAGTTGACGGACATGTTATAACCCGAGTTCGTTGGGAAATAAGCAATAACGACGATATCGTTTGGGAATTGAACAGCGATCGCACGCGTTGGGAACGCAGAAGTGGTCGGCGAAGCACCTCCGAACAAATCACAGTAGCTGAGCTTCGCGGGGGATTACCTCAGACAACAATTACTCCGGCTTCGGGATCCTACGAAGTTCGTCTTCATATTGAAACCGAGTCAGATGCAACCTGTACAACTGCGGTACTTGCCCGTTCTGTTGAAATTCGTCCAGAGCCCGTGGTTCGCATCGCTTCGGCACCGGTTTTAACTCCGGGTCAGGGGTTTAGGTTCGAAATCGAAGGCAGTGATGCTGATATCGCCCGACTCGGAAATCCGGTTTGGATTGTAGATGGCGACGAAACAGCCGGCTTGGAAGCGTTTATCGGATGGGAATCGCCTGGTACCTACTCCGTCCGACTTGTAGATCGGGGAACGCCGACCGTTAGCGGACCAGAAGAGCGCGATTTAGACGAAATTCGGGTTCGGGTAAATGCTCCACCAACGCCTGTGATTACCGGTCCGACACTCGTAACACTGGGAGAAACGGTTCAGTTTACAGCATCGGAAAGCTTCGACACTGACGGGGAAATCATTAGCTATTCCTGGGTTGCGAACAACGGCGCCAGTGCCAACAGCGACACGATTTCAACGCGATTCGATCGTCCCGGCACGTTTAACGTCACCCTCACCATCGTCGACAACGACGAACTGGCCAACTCCCGAAAATCCATAACCCGCGAAGTGCAAGTAATTGCGCCCGATATGCTACAGGGATCACTCCCAGCGTTGTTCTGCCTGGCCGATCCGATGAACTTGCCGCGTGAACTCGGGCTAGACGCAAATCGATTCGAAAATCTAACCGTTAAGCGAAACGGAGAGCTTATTTCCTTCGAGGATGCAACAGCAATCACATTCGAAAACACCGGAGAGCAGCACATCACGATCGTTGGCTCAGACGGAACAATGTTGCTGGATCAGCGGTTTGATGTTTACGAACCTCCGATAATCGATGCAGTGGTTCCTTCCGAAAGCAGCTTGAACCGGGCAGATAATACGGTCCTTTTTGATGCATCCCAGACCTCGGCCCGATACGATGGCAGCGTGCGACTGTATTGGGATTTTGGGGATGGAAACACCGCGGCGGGCCAGCGGGTACGCCACTCGTATAGCCGTCCCGGAACCTACCAAGTGACCGTTACCGCAGTTTCACTTCACGACCTGCCATGTAACACCTCCAGCAAAACGTACACCATTACAATCACTCGAAATTAGTGTCTACTAGCGAAATATCCCCAAAATCTGATGGAAGCCTGAAACAAAACCTAATCGAAATCTCGGAGAAAATTGTAGATCTCGGGGAGGTTCTCGAACAGGCCGATCCTCAAACGCAGCCTCAGAAAATCAGGAAAGCCACGAAATCGCTGCGTCATATTGGCGACGATTTGCTCGGACTTGAAAAAGTGTGCATTGGTGACGACCTTGCTTTTGTGCGATTCATGCTCGGATCTGTGTGTCAGATGCTGGATTATCACGAAAAGGCAGAGGAATTGTACCTGCAGGCACTGGCTCATTGGCCCGACCATGTCGGCATCATAAATGAATTGTTCTTGTCGCAAATTGCGATGAATAAGCATGAGGACGCCCTCGAAACCATACAACGAAGCATCAAAACGGGTGGAGAAACACCGGATGTATTGCAGAATTTCGCCACGACATTGGTGCATCTGAATCGCATTGCTGAGGCAAAAACCGTATTGTTTAACTGTATGGCGAAATTTCCCGACGATTCGGAGAGTCAGTTATTGCTTCGGGAGCTGGATAAACAGACCTCATCCGGAAAATCATAATATTTAAGTGTACGAATCATGAGTAAAGGCAGAAGAGGATCTTCGAATAAGTCCGGTAGCGGAGATAATAACCAGGGCAACAAACGGAAACGATTTCAGAATATGGGGCGAAAACGTCCGATGCGTTCGAAAAAGGACCGTGCGATTACGCTTGTGTTCGAAGATAACGACATGATTGTGGCAGTAAAACCATCCGGATTGTTAAGTGTTCCGATTCCAAATATGCGTTCAGCGAATTTGCTAGAAGCGTTGAATGAGGAGCTTTCTTTCAATAATGAGAAGGCCATTACGGTGCACCGAATCGACCGCTATACCTCCGGACTTGTAGTTTTCGCAAAGAACAGCGTTGCTCATAAGGATTTGGTGAGGCAGTTTTTGTCGCACACTCCTAGGCGCACCTATTTATCGCTGGTTCGGGGCGTAATTGCCGTTGACGAGGGCGAACTTATACATTATTTAAAGAAAGTGACCCAGGGATTTCGAAATGTGGTGGTTCCGCATGATGATCCCGAGGGAACCATGGCCCGACTCACGTTCAAAGTTATCGAACGGCATGCCGAGACGACCTTGGTTCAAATCAATCTCGACACGGGGCTCAAAAACCAAATTCGGGTTCAATTTGCTACATATGGTCATCCGTTAGTAGGCGACAGGCACTATGCTCCCGCCGAAATCAAGGAAGAATTAATTGACCGACAGGCGTTGCATTCCTGGAAGTTGGAATTAGAACATCCTCGAAATGGCAAAACGATGACTTTTGAGGCGAATATACCCACCGACTTACGACGAGTAATAGATCATTATAAAAAACTGTAAAACGTGACCTTAACCGTTTGTACCCTCATTTGACAATATTAGTCGAGAGGTATAGTTTATTTGCAGTTAAATTTGGTTGGGTTTGTTAAAGGCCCATTTAATCCTCATAACCCTTTATTGAGAATTTTATGATAGAAAGTACAGAAGGTATGGTAGATCAATTTACTCCACTAATTGTTGAGCATAGTCTCAGTCTGGTTGGAGCAATAATAATCCTAATTGTTGGTTGGATCGTAGCTAAGTGGTTGAGCAGTAAAGTTTACAATATATCTCAACGTTCGGGCAAACTCGACAAAACGGTGTCGCACTTCATTCGACAGGTAGTTCGAATAGCCATTATAATCGTGACCTTGCTGGCCGTTTTGGGTCAGTTTGGGATACAGACAGCCAGTATCATTGCTGTATTAGGTGCAGCGACACTGGCCATTGGTTTGGCATTACAAGGAACACTTAGTAATGTTGCCGCGGGCGTAATGTTGCTGATTTTCCGACCATTTAAAGTAGATGACGCCGTTACGGTTGGCGGACATTCTGGTGTTGTGCTAGAAATTGGCATCTTCACAACCATCATGAAAACGTTTGATGGGATTCACATGAACATCCCGAACGGAAAAATTTGGGGGACCGAAGTGACCAACTTTTCCATAAATCAGACGCGCCGGCACAGTTTGGTATTCGGAATTTCATATACCGACAACATGGACAAAGCCATGGCTCTTGTGAAAAAAGTGCTCGATGAAGACGAGCGGATTTTAAAAGAACCTGCTGCATTAATTGTTATCGACAATTTGGGCGACAGCTCTGTCGATATTTTAGCCCGTCCGTGGACCGAAACGAAAGATTTCTGGGCTGTTAAATGGGAC
>JAIUMT010000107.1 GCA_022565415.1 Balneolales bacterium
ACACAGACAGCTTCCAGCTAACGCTTACCTCAGGTTCACCATCTACCGGTACATTTATCGTTGATGATTACCGTGTGGTAACTGCCACTCGTGAAGTTAGCATACCTACAGACAACAACGACTTACCAACTGAGGTAACGCTGCACGGAAACTACCCGAATCCGTTCAACCCAACGACAAGCATCAAATTCTCTGTTCCTGAGACCATGCAGGTTGAGATTGAAGTCTATGATTTGGTTGGTCGACAGGTCGCAACGTTAACCCGTCGCGATTTCAACGCTGGTACGCATACCATTGATTTTAATGCATCTGCCCTTTCAAGTGGTGTTTACCTGTACAGAATGGTAACCCCAACTTCCGTTCAAACGGGTAAAATGATGCTAATTAAATAGATTAGCCGTATATTGAAGTATGCTAAAACATGGTTTACGACGCCATGTAGAGGCTGTTTCTTTCGACACAAAAAAGCCCGGCTGTAACACAGTCGGGCTTTTTATTTTTAATCTGGTTTCGGTCTGTATTAACAGTTGTCGAATACTAATAGTAAAGAGGCAGACTTTGATTAAGGAAACTATAGAAACAGAGGACGCCCTCTTTTGGCGTCCCCCTCATTAAAGCTTGCATATGTTCTGGATAATCACAAATTAAGGTCGATCCTTACTTAACCAGCATCATCTTATTCGTATCAACGATTCTACCGTTAACTTCGAGAGAGTATAAGTAGATCCCACTCGATAACGAAGCGCCGTCAAAGCTTACCTCATGTCGGCCAGTAGCAAAGTTTCTATCGGCAACAACATTCATCAGCTGACCCTGAACATTATGCACCAACACGCGCACCTGGGCATTCTCTGGTAACGAGAATTGAATTTGAGTAGTCGGGTTGAACGGGTTCGGGAAGTTTTGCTCAAGAGTGAATGAAGAAGGCACTTGATCGTCTTGCTCTACAGATGTAGGCTCACCAGCTTTAAACGACTTAACATCACCAACAGAAAGGGTATCAGAATTGATCGCCACGACGCGATAGAAGTACTCCTGACCCATTTGCAGGTCTGTGAGCTCAACATCTACCCTAATCGGCTCTTCACTTCCATCCAGTTGAAAATCTGCCGTCTCAAACGTTAATTGCTCCGGATCGACGCCATACTCGACATACACTATAACAGCTGCACGTTTGTTATCTAGTACAACATCAATAAATGCAGACTCAGGCGTTGACGATGAAATATTTGGTGAAGAAGATACAATCAGAGGTGGATTCATAAAGGCATTCACTCTGTGTCGCAATTCTGGCAGTGTGTCGTAAAACATTTGTCCAGGACATTCGGTACCTCCACCATCTCTATGGCCTGAGATCGTAAATATATTTCGTCCCTGAGTTGGATGAACCCGACGTACAAGTACATCAATATTTCTTTCGTTCGCTTTCCAGGCAAGCATATCACGTAGTCTGTTCACTGCAATTTCGGATGGAAGCACACGAGAGTAGTCTCCGATTACGCAAATTCCCATTGTACCACCATTCTGAGCTGAAAAATGTGCTCCGATAACGTCTTTATTACCATCGAGACTGAATGCCCGTCCTTGATAGATTACACCATTCGGATCGACAAGCCAGTTATACCCGATATCGGCCCATCCGTTACCATTCACATGGCCATTCCAATACGAACGCACTATGGCGGCAAAATCGAATGCCGTATTCTGGCCGGCGCTGTGGTGAACAATCAAGTGATTAACCGTAGTTACACTTCTGGAAGCTAGGTTGGTGAGACCTAGAGATTGTCCCCAATTCTGACGATCTACGTACTGTGGCAATGCATATTCAGCTGATGTATTTACCTGAAAGTCGACATTGCCAACTGATTTTTCACGAATAACGTCAGTAGGTTCGCGCATTTCAGGAACTGTAGCCAGATGATCATCCAACTGATGTTGAGGTGTTTTTCCCGGATTGATGAAAAACAAATCAATACCGTTAATGGTCGGATTTGAAAACATCATTGTTGGAGTTACAGTGGCTTGATACTGAATAAATTGAGCTTCAGCTGGAAAAAAAACAAGATTGGCGGCATAGGTATCGGAATCGAGTTCTACGTGATGGTCATGTTCAATTTCCATCCACTCACTCCACTCCTGTCCGTCGACAGAGCTTCTGGCAGAAACTTCGATTTGGTGTGGGTTGCCTACAATTGCGTGCCAATGCATGCCTAAGGCGACAAATGGACGCTCTGATTGAAGAGGAACCTGAATAGGTTCCGAAAATATAGTGGCCCGGCCCCGGTCGGAAGTTTGAATTTGGAATCCATCGGAGACTTTCCCCGAATAAGAGTCCATTTCAACCGAGTGAGAAACTGTCACAAATTCATTTTCAGGTTGTTGTTGTGCAATAGCACTAAGACTCAGCCCCAAAATGAATAATAGGGAAAAGGTAGAGTACAAAAGATATTTCATAGAAAAGAGTTTTATTGGAAGTATTCAATTATGTTGGAGTTTGCTAAGCCTAAGAACGTATCGAGCCGAAATGACTCAACTTCTTCGTTTAGGAAGTACAAATAAAGTCCAGTTGAGTCTTCCTCATAAGGAAAATAAACCCGAACCTCTTTGCGAACTGGTGCCCCGTCGCGTGATTGACGAACTAAAACGGGGGGATCACCGAGTACATCCTGAATCTGGGATAATGATGCCCCTACAAAATCAACGTAGCCATCAGAATCGGCGAACTTGTTATACGGTTCCTGATCCATTTTATAGCGTTGCTTTTCTTGCGATGAGTCATTCTTTTGTTGATTTCGAAGACGATCTTGGGCTCTACGCACTCTATCTGATTGACTTTCGTCCACGCTTGTATCGGTGTTGGAAACATATTCAGAATTAAGTTGACCATTTTCTACTTCGCGGGTTTCATCTGTCCCACACGAAATAAATAGAATCAGCATTGCAACAAGGTATATATACTTCATGATGTGGTAGAGTGATAAACTTTTAGTAACTGTTCAGCCTGTGGCTGATTGCTCAATTTAAGGCAAATGATTCGATTAAGAAACGCAATCAACGCATTAATTCCGTATAATTGCCATCATTACATTAGACCTGTTATATGAATAAACTCTCTCGCCTCAATATTATTTTACTGCTAAGTATAGTTGTAACAGCATACCTGCATGTGTTAATCGAGCCAGCACATGAAAAGCAGTTTGAATCCTGGAATGAATTGGATGAACTTATTATCAGGCATATTCAGGATTATGGCCATCCGGCTCAACGCGTTAGACTAAGAAGCGTCGAGGTGAATGATCGCCTCACAAGAAGAATTATAACTGTGGATATTGATCCATCTTACACACAAACGGATTTCCACAGGCAGTTACAGCTATTGTTGAGGCCGTACGGTGCCAAGTTGTATGCTACAGTTGAGTTTCCAGAAAGAATTTCAACCATTCACGTGCTTTTTGACGGAACTGTAGCTCGAACGATTAGATTTCAGCGTGTCGATACCGCTACGTTGTAATCTATATTTTTACCGTTTTTACCATGTCGAAAAAGGCATGCGCTGTTAAGTCATACTGAATTGGCGTAACCGTGGCCTTACCCTGATCAAGCACAGAAACATCCAAATCGTTGCCATTCTCGAGTAGTTCAAATTTTCCTGTCATCCAGTAATACGGACGGTTAAATGGATCTACCCTGCCATCGTACTCTTCTACATAGCGACTATCGGCTTGCTTGGTCCAGATAAGGTCTTTTAGAGGTCCTGCCGGAGCATTAACATTTAGCGTTATACCTTTGGGTAGCCCGTTTTTCAAAACATACTCTATCATTCGAGCAGCAGCCTCCTGACATCCAGAAAGATCGGCATCTTCACCAAACTCCGCACAACTAACCGCAATCGCAGGATAACCCAAAATTGTAGCCTCGGTAGCAGCACTCACTGTTCCAGAGTATATGATGTTTATTCCAGCATTAGACCCATGATTGATACCGCTCAGAACTAAATCCGGCTTTCGATCGAGCAATTTGTCATGAGCCAATTTTATACAGTCGGCAGGAGTGCCATTTATGGCAATTGCATCAATACCACTCTGCATTTTTACTTTATTCGCGCGCAAAGGTGTACTTATAGTGATAGAATGACCAACGGCGCTTTGCTGTCTGTCGGGTGCAATAACCTTTATATCTCCGAATTTGGCTGCGATTTCGGTTAATGCCTGAATTCCCGGTGAATAGAAACCATCATCATTACAAATCAGTATTAACGGTTTTTTGCGGTTTGCCATTTGCTTTGTTTAGTTGTATTGCTCGTCTTTTGATGGAAAACTTCCCGATTTAACATCCGTTACATAGGCACTTACCGCACCACTCATTTCATCAAAAAGATTATGATATCGACGGATGAAACGAGGATGAAAATCTTTGGTAAGGCCAAGCATGTCGTGCACCACGAGTACTTGTCCGTCGCAATCAGCGCCAGCGCCTATACCAATCGTGGGAATATCTAAAGCTTTGGTGACTTTCGCTGCAAGTGATGCAGGAATTTTTTCGAGAACTATGGCAAAGCATCCGGCTTGCTGAAGTGCAAGGGCATCTGTAATTAGTTGCTCAGCCTCGGCTTCTTCCTTGGCCCGGACCCGGTATGTTCCGAATTTGTAAATGGATTGTGGTGTTAGTCCGAGATGACCCATTACAGGTATTCCGGCATCGACTATTCTTTTCACCGTTTCGGCAACAAAAGAACCACCTTCCAGCTTAACGGCGTGAGCACCTGCCTCTTTCATCATTCGTCCGGCACTTATTAATGCTTCTTTAATCGTAACCTGGTAGCTCATAAATGGTAAATCAGCCACGACTAGTGCCCTGTCGACACCGCGCACGACACAAGATGTGTGGTAAATCATTTGATCTAATGTGATGGGCAGCGTAGTTTCATGACCAGCCATAACATTGCTGGCAGAGTCCCCCACAAGTATTACATCAATTCCGGCATGATCTACGATTTTAGCCATTGTGAAATCGTAGGCTGTTATCATGCTGATTTTTTCGCCTTTTCGCTTGAAGTCGACTACGGTACGCGTGGTCACCTTATCGGGTCGACCATCACTTTTGGCGGTACTCATAATTTGTCGTTAGGAATCAATGCTGCGGTAGCATCCAACTGACATGTTACCTGTCCATCAACACGCGCGACAGATCTCATCGTAATGAACTGGCGTTTAACAGCGGTGATTTCGACTTCCATAATTAATTGATCTCCGGGAACAACCGGTCTTCTGAATTTACAATTGTTTATCGCAGAGAATACAATCGTATAATTCGCAGGATCGATATCGTTATCGAGGATATAGAGTAAACACCCGGTTTGAGCCAAAGCTTCTACCTGGAGTACTCCGGGCATGATGGGCTCGTGCGGAAAGTGTCCGTTAAAGAACTCTTCGTTGACCGTCACGTTTTTTAAGCACTGTATTTTGTTGGGTTCATGACTTAAAACTCGATCTACTAACAAAAACGGATAACGGTGTGGCAGAATCTTTTTGATGTCTTCAATTTTCATAACAGGAAGTGATTTACAAGATAATTTTCAGGCGCTAAACGACAAACTATATAACAACGCCGACATAAATATAGGCAATGCCACCATTAAGTTTATGAAATTCTTGAGATTTGAACGATCCCGTCTCTTTCATCAAGTCGGTAAACATGGTACCTGCTGGAAATGCGGCGCTAGTTTCGGGCAAATACTGGTAGGCATCTTTGTTGCCAGTTAATAATCCACCTATAGTTGGTATGATGTATTTGCTGTAGAAAGTGTAGGGCCATGACATGATCCCCTTTGGCTGACCAAACTCGAGAACTACGACACGTCCACCTGGTTTCACAACGCGTGACATTTCCTTAAGACACACCAGTGGATCATCTACATTACGTATTCCGAACGATATACTTGCGACATCGAATTTGTCGTCAGGGTAGGGCAGATTCATAGCGTCTGCAACCTCAAAGTCGATAACCAGACCTTTTTTGTCGGCTTTAGCAGGCGCCGGAGCAATCATAGCTTCACAAAAATCAGTACCCAGAACGTATCCATCATCCCCTACCTTCTTTTTAAACGTTATAGCAAGATCACCGGTTCCGGTGGCACAATCAAGTACATGATGTCCTTTTGCGGCACCGCTTAATTTAACGGCTTTAGATCGCCATAAGTGATGTATTCCAAGGGACAAAACACTATTGGTAATATCATATCTGTCGGCAATCGACGAGAACATCTCACGTACTTTTTCACTCATGTAATTAGAATCTGACTACTTAATTTTTAATAGAACCTATAAACTCTGAAAAGATATTTAACGTTTCCTTTTGGGTTTGGCTTTGCGCTTTTGCATGAGCTCTAATATCTGTGCTTCCATATTTCGAAGTTCTTGTATCGCAACATCATTTCTGAGTGCTTCGCGGATGATTACCATCTTAAGGGCGCGGTCGTTGAGGGTTATTCCGTCGTTGAAACGATCGTAAAACACATCAAAACCTTTTTTTATCCAGCCAAATCTAAACACGATAAAAAAGAGCAATCCATAAACCATATCGGAGTAGAACTCTTGCATACCCAAATAGCTGATGGAAGCGACGGCAAGCAAAAGTATGAATCCGTCGAAGCTCACCCATTTAACTATTGTAGTGGAAGACGGGGTTATAAATGCGCTTTTTGTAAGATGCCAGAGAATGAGAAACACAACCGATGACAAAGCCGCCAAATGGCCGGGAAGCAATTGAATTAAAATGGTCAATACCAATATTGAAATCGAATCTGTACTTTTTACCCAGACTTCCGCTTTACTAACCAAATCTTCCATTTCCACTTTACGCAGCAAGCCAGGAGCAAATCTATTTATTTGCTCAGAGGTGGTGTAAAACCAGTTCCCACTAACTGTGAATAAGCCTAGTGGGGTCTCAACAAATTGGTTCGATTTAGAGCCTAAAATATTCATAGCCCCAAATATAACTTTTTTTAGACTCTTTAACCGAGTACTTAGACGGATTATTTTTCAGGCATGGGCTATCGTAAGCACACCTATTTCATCCGGTGAATACGCCTGAATGGTTTCTGCTAGTGCAAATGTTGTTGCTCCCGTTGTGAAAACATCATCTACGATAAGTATAGTTTTCCCAGATATCTCTTCAGTATCGGTTACCTCAAACGCACCCTTTAGATTTCGGCCCCTATCCAGTAAGGAAAAACCCGTTTGAGTATTAGTGTACCGGGTTCGAATCACAATATTATCATTCAGCACAGGGATTCCAGAGGTCTGTGAAACTCCAAGTGCAATTACTTCAGCCTGATTAAACCCTCTCATCCTCTTTCTACGGGGGTGCAATGGGACCGGCATTAGCACAAGCTCCGATTTTGCATGCTCAAGTCCGGAAATTGCCGGACAATCTGCCATTCTTCCACCTATTAACGTCCCCAACTCAAATCCCAGTCGGCCTAATCCATTGTATTTTATATTATGCAGTAGGCGCTGCAGAACTCCGCCCTTGTCGTATTTCCACATTGCATACTGAAATCGAATAGTTGACGGTAGGATTACACCGGGACACGCATCCGTATTAAATGGATTTGCGGCATCAAAACGGTTATCTTGGCAAAATGGGCACAGCAACTCCATCCCTTCAATCGACGGTTCCCCACACGATAAACACACACCGGGAAACAACATATTGCGAAATCCGGTCACTGCCTCAGATACAATATCATTTAATACCCTCATAATTCAACTCTATCAGATTGATCTTATTGATTGTATCTATATAGAGTTGCGGAAATCGCAAAAATTACATTTTCTGCACAAATTCCATAGCGAAATTTTAACAAAAGAGAGATGTAAAGCAGATTCGTAGGTCGAAATTTACTATGTTTGTCTGCAAGATATACATCAACCAGTAAATTATTATGGCGGCACTACACGAAGACTTACTTGCTATCCGAAAAAAGTCCAGCTTAACACAGCAGGAAGTTTACGAACTCACCCGAATTCCAATTTCTGTTATCCAAGAAATTGAGAATGGATCAATATTTACGAGTAAATCACATCAGATAACCTACATTCGAAGCTATGTTCGTTCGTACGCAAAAGCACTGCGTATAAGCAACGACGACATAATCGATTCGCTCGATAAGCAGCAAGAAAGTTCGTACAATGGCGAATTGAGCAAACGTTATCTAAGTTCATCAGCTACGCCTGCTACACAAAGGCCTGCCACTGATAAACCGGCCGCCGATGTAACACCATCCGATGTACCTTCTGCTGATAAACTTAAACCAAGCGACACGCCCAGCACGAAGAAATTAGAAAGCGAGTACCTCCCGGTTCCTGGTCCAACTTCAACCGCAGGAGCCAACGAATACTCCCGACCCGATCCAAACAGAATATACAATCAATCTACTCCTCAACCGCCCAAAATGGAATCGATTGATTGGGCTGATGTTGGTCAACGATTCGGTTCAATGCGATCATCATCATTTCTATACATTATCGTGTTGGTATTGATTCTACTCGCTGGCGGATTTTTCGCCTATCGCTATTTTGCTTCCGATGATTTGACCCAGCCAATCGTGCAAGACGAAGTTCCTATTGAATTTCCGGATATGCTCGACCCTGCCGAAGACACTACGTTACCGGAACCACCACCATCCACCACTCCAGTATCTCCTCCCGCTACCGATACTGAAGTTCAGGCTCAAGAAACCCTTACCACCCCAACCCGGCCACAAACCAGAATCACAGAAAGTATTCCCGATACCATTTTCATCACGTTACATGCAGCTTTTGGCAAGCTTGAGCCAGTTCGTGTTACATCCGACATTAACGGACTCAGAAGCCCATATTGGGTTGAAGTCAATCAAGGAATGCGATTTGAGTTCTTAGATACCATCACCATAGAAGGTCAGGTAAGCCGAATGGCAGTTTGGGTTAACGGACATCACTTCGACAATTTACTCGAATATACCACCGGAAATAGAACCATTGAACTCACACGGGATATTCTTTCAAACTACGCCTCGATGTTTACGACAGAGCCCACAGAGACTCCAGACAATATCGAACCGCCTGTTGCTGTTTCCGACCGACCAGTATTCTAAATTATTCCTTCCCAACACAGTATGAATCCTGAAAATGCCGAAAAACGCGTACTAGAGCTACGCAAAATTTTGGATGAAGCCAATCGATTTTACTACGATGAGGCGAGTCCCATTATGAGCGATTCGGAGTTCGACCGTCTGATGGATGAGCTTGTTCAGTTGGAAACGAAGTTTAACCTGATTGATGAAACGTCTCCTTCTGTGCGGGTCGGAGGCAGTGTTAGTAAAAATTTCGAGGTAATCGACCATCCGACTCCGATGCTGAGTTTGGCAAATACGTATAACGAGCAAGAATTGGTTGATTTCGATCGCCGGGTAAAAGACATCCTGGGCACTAAGACGTACAGTTATTTTGTAGAACTCAAGTTTGATGGAATGGCGCTGCGCTTGCGGTACGAAAAAGGTCGTCTTGTTCTCGCCGCAACACGAGGCGACGGGCGAAAAGGCGACAATATTACCTCGAACGTGCGCACAATCCGGGACATCCCCCTCACACTTTCCGGCAATTACCCAGACGTTGCTGAAATCCGCGGCGAAGCATTTATGGAACACGCCGCTTTTGCACGTTTCAACGAAAACCGGGTCGAAAACGGCGACCTACCTTTCGCAAATCCGCGAAACGCAACCGCCGGCTCCCTCAAACTTCA
>JAIUMT010000108.1 GCA_022565415.1 Balneolales bacterium
CTAAAGACTTCTTTTTTTTATATGATTGGGGGAGGTTGCTTTTCTATTTTCTTTCACTTCATGTTTGTGTTTTGTTATGAATTCATTGAAGCGTTGTTCTTGTTTCTAAAGACTTCCTTTGCTGCTGGGAATGGCGTCGGGTGCTTTTGGATTTCCGGCCACGGCCTGTTTGAGCGTTCGGGCAAATCCTTTGAAACAAGCTTCGATTTTGTGGTGATCGTTCTCGCCTTCGAAACGGATATTCAAGGTCGATTTGAGTCCCATCGCCAGGGAATAGAAGAAGTGCTTGGTCATTTCAGTTGGGAAATCGCCCACCTTCTCCCGGTTAAACTCCCCCTCAAACACCAAATACGCCCGCCCCGACAAGTCCAGCGCAACCGTCGCCAAGGCCTCATCCATCGCCAGCACAAAGCCATACCGCTCGATCCCACGCTTATCGCCCAACGCCTGAAGCAACGTTTCGCCCAGCGTAATGCCCACATCTTCGATCGTGTGATGCTCGTCGATATGAAGATCGCCTTTGCACTGAACTTCCAAATCGATAAACCCATGACGCGCAATCTGATCCAGCATATGATCAAAAAACGGTAGTCCGGTGACGATGGTAGATTTTCCGCTCCCGTCCAAGTCGACGATGATATAAATATCAGTCTCGTTGGTCGTGCGACGACGTTCCGCCGTGCGACGCTGTTCCAGCAAGTGGCGCACCATCTGCCCCCAGTCCCGCCCCGTGAACGGAAACTCCCCATCAAAGTCGGCAATCGCGAGCCCGTTGTCGTGAGCATCCACAATTACATCCGCCTCAGCAATGGCAAACCCATCAACAGTAATGCATTCCTGGCGAAATAGGGACAACTGACCAGCCGAAAGTGCAGAGGCATCGCTGCCAACTCGGTGACCTTTTTCTAACAGGGCCAGTACGGCTTTTAAACTTCCCGGTCGCATGACCAGCGTTTCGTCTTCAGCTCGAAGGGCGGAAGGGGTGATCCAGATTTTCATATCGTAACTTGTTTTAGCATCGTGATCATGGCATCGTTTTCTTCAGGGGTGCCAATCGTTATTCGTATGGTGTTGTCGCAGTGAATTTGGTCGCCGCGGTAACGTATTACAACGCCGGTGTCGGCCATGGTTTTGTACACATGCAGGGCGTTTTCGACCTCGACCAGCAGGAAATTCGCATCCGATGGATGGATTTTGCCAATGGCCGGGATTTCGCGTAAGGCCGCGGCAACGCGCGCTCGTTCGTTTAGCAAAATGGCAACATGACTGCGCATTTCATCGATGTTGTCGAGGGCTTTGAGCGCGACTTCGGTGGTGAGTTTGTTGATGTTATACGGCGCTTTTACCCGCAACATATAGTCGATAATTTCAGCCGATGCAAGTGCGATACCCATCCGAATTCCGGCTAATCCGAACGATTTAGACAGGGTTTGCAGCACAATCAGGTTTTCGAATGCGTCGAGCTCACTAGCAAAGCTGATTTCGTCGCTGAAATCAACATAGGCTTCATCAACGACGACAATTCCGTTGAATTCGAGTAAAATCCGGCGAATGTCTTGCCGATGAAGTACGTTTCCGGTCGGATTATTCGGCGAGCACAGAAATATCACTTTGGTTTTCGGACGAACAGCCGCCAGAATGTCATCAACCCGAAGCTGAAAATCCCGGCTCAGCGGAATGCTTTGCACGTCGACATCATTAATGGCCGCGCTCACTTTATACATTCCGTAGGTGGGTGGGGTGATGAGAATGGCGTCTTCGGCGGGTTTGCAGAAAATGCGCAGGATGAGGTCGATGGCTTCGTCGCTGCCAACGCCGCAGAATACGTTTTCGGGCGAAATCTGGCGAAAGGTCGCGTACTTCGCACGAAATGCGTCTTGATGCGGATCGGGATATCGGTTTAGTTCGCGTGGATCGGCGGGTACTGATCCTATGGCATTTTCATTGGCATCCAGTAAAATTCCCTGATCGTAGTCGTCGCGGGCGCAGCGGTAGGGCGTGAGCAGGCGAATATTGGGTCTAACCAGAATGTGAATGTCGAATTTCAAGGTGGTTCTCGTTAGGGTAGTTGTTGCAGGCGAATGGTTACGGCGCGTTCGTGGGCCGTTAGGCCTTCGGTTCGGGCCATGATTTCGACGCTCGGTCCGAGGAGTTTGAGTCCGTCTGGGGTGAGTTTTTGGACGGTCATTTGTCTCAGGTAGGAGTCGATGGAGACGCCGCTGTACATGCGGGCGTAGCCGTAGGTTGGCAGAGTGTGGTTCGTTCCGGAAGCGTAGTCTCCGACCGATTCGGGCGTCCACTGACCTACAAACACAGATCCCGCCGTTTGGATGCTTTCTACCATATCATCGGCGTTCTCGGTGTTAATGATGAGGTGCTCGGGAGCATAATCGTTGGTAAACTCAATGGCCTCTGATTCCGACTCGACCGAGAGAATGTAGCTGTGGTCGAGGGCTTTTAGCGCAGTTTCGGCTCGGGGAAGTGCTTTGCGCTGGTTTTCCAGTTCGATTTGGAGTTTCTCGGTGTCGAATCCGGGTAGGGCGACGAGAACGACCTGACTGTCGGGTCCGTGTTCGGCCTGGGAAAGCAGGTCTGCGGCCACAAATGCCGGATTAGCACTACCATCAGCCAAAACAAGAACCTCCGACGGACCTGCCGGCATATCGATGCTGATCATAGCGTCGCTGTTTTGAAGCAACATCTTGGCAGCGGTGACATATTGATTTCCAGGTCCGAGAATTTTATCCACTTTGGGCACGCTTTGGGTTCCGTACGCCATCGCGGCAACGGCCTGAGCGCCACCCGAAAGCACGATACTTCGAACTCCGCATATACTGGCCGCAAATTCGACCTCCGGTGAAACGGTACCGTCGGAACGGGGCGGAGTCGCAATTATGATTTCATCGCAACCTGCCAACTGAGCCGGAATCGCCAACATCAACACCGATGAAGGTAAAATGGCCGTTCCGCCGGGGACGTAGAGTCCGACCCGGGGAATGGCCCGCGGATAGCGACTGCAAACCACGCCAGGCATGGTTTCTACGGTTATTGACTGAGGCCGCTGAGACCGGTGAAACATATATATATTGTCGAACGCTGTTCGGAAAGCCGATTTTACCTCTTCGTCGAGAATGATTTCGTGCTCGTCGCGAACGGTGTAAATCGGCGATTGGATGTCGGCTTTGTCGAACTTTTTAGCCAGGCGGACAAGCGCTTCGTCACCCGAAGACTTAACATCGTTGATGATATCCTGAACGATTCCAAAAAGTTTTCCGAAATCGATACGGGGCCTGAGCAAGAGTGCATCCCGCTCAGACTTGGAAAGTGTATTTAACGAAAGCTGCCTCATAATTACATAATCATGTTTTCGATGGGCAGAATCACAATTCCGGTGGCTCCGGCCGATTTCAGTTTCTCGGTGATGGTCCAGAATTGGTTAATTGGGACAACAGAGTGGATGGCGACCATGTTTTCGTCGGCCAGTGGTAAAACGGTCGGACTTTTAAGCGCCGAAATAATGCTCAAGATTTCTTTTTGAGAATCCTTCGGGGCGTTCATCATAATATAGCGCGAGCGCTGGGCGAGTTGGCAACCACCGATTCGGAGTAAAAACTTATCAATCAGTTCCTGTTTCTCTGCCGAAATAGGCTTGTTCGTTTGAATAAGCTGACTTTCAGAGCTGAAAATGACATCCGTTTCTACCAATCCGTTTGCTTTCAGTGTTCCGCCGGTTGAGACCAGGTCGCAGACGGCTTCGGCCACGCCTAGACGAGGAGCAATCTCAACAGCTCCCGAGATGAACACGGTTTCGACGGTCATGCCGTTATCTTCGAAGTATTTTTTAGTAAGAAAAGGGTAGCTGGTAGCGATGCGTGTTCCGTCCAGAGCCTTGGCTGACTTATAAACGCCGCCTTTAGGAACGGCAACGGAGATGCGGCATTTTCCGAATCCCAGGTCGCGAATAACGGTAACTTTTGCGTTTTTTTCGGCGGTTACGTTCGCGCCCACAAAGCCGATATCACAAACACCATCCTGCACGTACTCAGGAATATCGTCGTCGCGAATTAATAATAGTTCGATATCGAAATTTTGAACGGGGACAATCATGTGTCCTTTATAGCTGTCGAATTTCATGCCTGCCTGACGAAGCAGACCAATACTTTCCTCGGTCAGTCGACCGCTTTTTTGCAATGCAATGCGAAGAGTTGAGTTAGTTTCCACAATAAATAGAATTAATAATGTAAGATTGAAACCGTGACAAAGGGTCAGCGGATAAGCAGAACGGAATCGGAAGATGGGAACGCAACATTATGCGTGATGGTGACCGCCGCTAAGATGCACCGCTTCCGCTGTGGTATGATGACCACAATGGCGATGATGCAGTAGATGGGAGATAATTAATATCATGTCGTAAATATAAATATTTTTTCATCCTGTAACAGATTCTAAAGCCGAATAAATCCACTCTTTTACGAAAATCTACAAATAGCATACGAAAGCGCTTTTTTGGTATTAGTGCGGGGTTTATTTTGACCATTATAAGGAACCGATTTCAAGATTAGTATCTGTATAGCAGGTAAAGTCGTGTATTTCACCGAAATAATGTACCGGAGGTATGAATTATGAGTGAATTGAAATCAGATTATGGTCCTCGTCAGAAATATGGTCTGATCGGCGGACTTATACTGTTCCTTGTGTTGGTATTCCTTCCTGCCCCGGCTGGACTTTCCCAAGCTGGTTGGTACACTGCCGCAGTGGCAATACTTATGGCCACATGGTGGGTCACGGAAGCTCTTCCAATTCCCGCAACGGCATTGTTGCCCATCGTTTTATTCCCGCTGCTCGAGGTTAGCAGTGTTAGGGAGGCGACCACGCCCTTTGCGAATCCGTTGATATACCTGTTCATGGGCGGATTCATCATCGCCATCGGAATGGAAAAATCGGAGCTTCACCGAAGAGTTGCCCTAAATGTAGTGCGGTTTGTAGGAACGAGTCCGCATCATATAGTCGCCGGATTCATGCTTGCCGCCGCATTTTTGAGCATGTGGGTAAGCAACACAGCCACTGCGTTGATGATGTTACCAATCGCATTGTCGGTAATTCATCTCGTTGAAGACAAAAAAGACGTACGCGAACAGAATCTGCAGCACAATTTCTCCCTTTGTCTAGTATTGTGTATAGCATATGGCTGTAACGTTGGAGGGATGGGGACCCTGATAGGCACGCCTCCGAACGCACTCATGGCCGGATTCATGCTCGAGAATTATCAAATCGAAATAAGTTTTGCTCAGTGGATGTTAATCGGAGTTCCGCTCGTAATCGTATCATTGCCCATAATATTCATTGTACTTACCAAAGTACTATTCCCGATTCAGCTCAAAGAAATTCCCGGCGGACGCCATCTCATCTATACGCAGCTCAAAGAAATAGGGAAAATGTCGGTTCGCGAACGCATCGTGGCCACTGTGTTTATACTTACCGCCACAATGTGGATTTTCCAGCAGTATATCGTCAAATATGTGCCGGAAGTAAGCGACACTGTAATCGCAATTTTTGGAGCATTACTACTCTTTTTGATTCCCGTTGATTTCAAAAAAGGCGACTTCGTGCTCGGATGGGACGATGCAAAACGACTACCCTGGGACATACTTGTGTTATTCGGAGGGGGACTCAGTCTGGCAGCTGCGATCAGTTCAACCGGATTGGCATCTTGGATGGGGGAATCGCTGAGGGCGCTGGATACCTGGCCGGTATTGGCACTCATTCTACTTTCGCTTACGCTGATTATATTCCTGACGGAAGTGACCAGCAACACCGCTACAGCTGCTGCGTTTATGCCAATTTTGGCCTCTGTTGCACTGGCATTTAATCTGGATCCGCTTATTCTGGTAGTTCCGGCAGCATTAGGTGCGAGCTGCGCGTTCATGCTTCCTGTCGCCACGCCACCGAACGCAATTGTGTATGGAAGTGGATTTATATCTATGCCTCAAATGGCAAAAGCTGGATTCTGGCTGAACATCATCATGATAATCGTAATCACACTTATGATGTACATATTGTTAGGCTACGTTTTTAGCATTGAACTTTAGCGATTCATAGTGTTAGCGACCGTTTTGGATATTCGGCTAGCCAGATTAATCACTCATTATATGCCTGAAAAAGAATAGGTCCGGACGCGTTTTCCAGCGCCCGGACCTAATAAACCGTCAGGTCATCATGACGGTTATTGCTGGGGTATAAGATTCTATTTTAGACAAATCTATGATTTTATTAGATAACGCATAAATGTCTTGAAAATTTCGCATGCTCAGAGAAGCGGTAACCCACAGCTTAAACCTAATTCCAGCAAATAAATGTAAGACAGGTGGGGGACCAGCAAGTTTAACTTCAACACTTAGTTGATAACCGTTAAAAACAGACTCCAAAGCCATACTTCAGTAATTAACATCTTTCCGAAATATATGTTCCCGGAAACTCAAAAATATCTTTAGCTGTTAAAAAATACGAACAATACATTTCAATTGTGCTTGCGCAATGGTTACGAAAAAGCCCCAATTATTTGTATTTTACTATCTTGTATAAAAAAATTATTCCCGGAACATTTTTCATGAATTTAATTCGCAATTTTTGCATCATCGCCCATATTGACCACGGTAAATCTACCCTCGCCGACAGACTCTTAGAGCGCACTGGCACCATTACTGAACGCGAAATGCAGAATCAGGTGCTCGACGACATGGACCTTGAACGCGAACGCGGAATCACGATTAAAAGTCATGCTATTCGCATGAAGTACACCTCCCGCGATAATCAACAGTATGCATTTAATCTGATTGATACACCGGGTCACGTCGATTTTGCCTATGAGGTTTCCCGGGCGTTGAAAGCTTGCGAGGGTGCTATCTTGGTGGTCGATGCGTCTCAAGGCGTTGAAGCCCAGACCATTTCGAATTTGTATCAGGCTATCGACCAGGGACTTGAAATCATTCCCGTTCTCAATAAAATCGATTTACCCGGCGCCGAGCCTGAAATTATTGCTCAGCAAATTATCGACCTGATTGGATGTAAACGCGAAGATATTCTGGCAGTTTCGGGTAAAACCGGAGAAGGTGTCGAAGACTTGCTCGAGGAAATCATCACCAAAGTGCCACCTCCGATAGGAAATCCAGATGCCCCGCTTCGTGCATTAATTTTTGACTCCGTTTTCAACACCTACCGCGGCTCTGTAGTGTATGTCCGAATTCTGGATGGCACGCTCAAAAAAGGCGAGAAAATTCGCTTTATTGCAGCAGACAGAACGTATGATGCCGATGAAATCGGGTACTTGGGCATGAAAAACGAGCACCGCATTTCTATCAGCGCCGTTGAAGTTGGGTACATAATCGGTAGTGTGAAAACCCTCGAAGATACCAAAGTGGGCGATACCGTAACCAGTGTTGCGAATCCGACGAAAGAACCCATTCCCGGATTCAAAATCGTGAAGCCGATGGTTTTCAGTGGACTTTATCCCACAAATAGCGAAGACTTTGAAAACCTTCGGGCTGCGCTCGAGAAGCTACAGTTAAACGATGCCTCACTTCAGTTTACCCCAGAGACATCGGTTGCACTCGGATTTGGATTCCGCGCCGGATTCCTCGGAATGTTGCACATGGAAATCATCCAGGAGCGACTCGACAGAGAGTTCGATATGGACATCATTACCACCGTTCCGAACGTAGAATATGAAGTAATTCGCGAAGATGGAGTTCGTATTATAGTCGATAATCCGAGTGATATGCCACCCGTGGGCAAGATTGAGTCCATTTTTGAACCGTATATCCGCGCGCAGATTATTGCTCCGGCTGAGTATATAGGTCCGATTATGAGATTGTGCCAGGAACGTCGCGGATTGTTCAAGAACACGACTTATTTGGATACCAGCAGGGTAGATATTACCTACGAATTGCCCATGGCCGAAATAGTTTTTGATTTTTATGATAAGCTGAAGAGCAATACGCGCGGTTATGCATCGTTGGATTATGAGTTCATCGGAATTCGCGAAGGCCACATGGTGCGTCTCGATATTCTGTTGAACGGCGAACCTGTTGATGCGCTGTCTAGTATCGTTCACCGTGATAAAGCCTACGAATGGGGCAAACGACTCTGTGCCAAGTTGAAAGAATTAATCCCACGACAGATGTACGAGGTTATTATTCAGGCAGCAATCGGTACAAAAGTTATATCACGCGATACCATTCGTGCGTTACGTAAAGACGTACTTGCCAAATGTTATGGCGGCGATATTTCCCGAAAGAGAAAGTTGCTCGAAAAACAGAAAGAAGGTAAGAAACGGATGAAACAGGTCGGCTCGGTTGAAATCCCGCAGGAAGCATTCTTGGCGGTACTATCAATGGATAATTCATAATAAAATGATGACAATTCTTCGCTTAAGCCTACTCGCTGTAATTTTGGTTCTCGGAACTGCGGTTGGTCACGCCCAACAATTTCCTGCTTTTGCAGAACCAGATATTGAGAAGGTATCGAACGCCGATAAGGCTGCATTTGAACGCCGATTTCAGAACATGATAATGACGGGGGCAGGTTTTCAGGGCAACGCGGTAATCGATCAGTTGCCCACTTCTGAAATCCGCTCGCGATTGCAAGCCGCATTTGGCGACCCTACTGTCCGCCTGGATGACTTTATCGGGGATGCAAATGTGCGTCCGGGTAATGCGGTTCAGTTTGAGTACTGGTTTATCGTGAATGACTCTATTCCGATGATTGTGCTCGATATCGACGGACCATTCACTACCGGACTTGTTTACGCCGGTGGGGTTAGTTTTATCGATATGATGCCGGAAATTAAGCGTACATTGTCGCGTAAGCTTATGGGAGTTAATCGTCTGGCTGATTTTACGGATGTGTTTTACTCTCCTGAGCGCGAGAAATGGTTTCGTGTTGAGTATAAAGATGGCGCGTATAAATCGGATGAAATTAGCCGTCCTGCGCGATTTAACCGTTTACAATTAAATTGATTTGAGGTAGTTCTTGGGTAGTTCAAACAGTTCGAAGGGCAGGTCACGCCGCAAAAATCGAAATAATCCCGATAATGTTGCCAAGGCTAAGGAATGGGCAAAGAGTTGGCTTGATGCGGCTCTTTGGGCAGCGATTGCCGCAATTATTATCCGCACGTTTTTCTTTGAAGCTTACAGAATTCCGACTCCGTCGATGGAGCAAAGTCTGTTAACTGGCGATTTCCTGATTGTCTCGAAGATGAATTACGGCCCGAGAACTCCAATGACTTTAGGCATCCCATTTACCAGCATTCACATGCAGGGAGTAACGTTGCCGTGGTTCCGAATCCCCGGATTTCAGAACATCAAACGAAATGATATCGTCGTTTTTAACTATCCGGTCGACGCCAAAGCCATTTCTCAAAAAACGAACTACATTAAGCGAGCTGTGGCGATTCCCGGCGACGAATTGGCCATTTACGACAAAGTTTTGCATATCAATGGCGAGCCGGCAGAGGTTTTTGAAACGTACGAGCAGTTGTACACGGTTACGATGCGGGAAAGTCTTCGATTGAGCGATTCTCGTGTCCGTCTGGTGGGGGGGAGTTTGCTTGGGAGTGAGGCTCCGGGGACGTATGTGGTGAATATGACAGAATCTGTTGCTGAGGAAATCCTGTCCTGGAACGAGGTGGAGGCTATTACTCCGCGAATGCGACCATCATCAGCGAACGATTATGTTCAGCATAATTTTTCATTTCGTCGCGGAATGAGTGGGAA
>JAIUMT010000109.1 GCA_022565415.1 Balneolales bacterium
CGGTCACCTGCAAATGAAAAACTGCACGAATGGTTTCCGGACCAAACTGACTCATTCCGATACCATTTTCGCGCAGTGTTTTAAGAACTTCCTCGACACTTTGGTTAATGACATCAAATAGCACAATATTGGAGTGCACCGAGTTTACATCAATCGAAAATGCAGGTAACTCAGATAAAAACGTGGCGAATTCCTTAGCACGACGATGATCTTCTTTTAAGCCCGGCAGGTGATTGGTCAGGGCATAATCGGCGGCGGCGGCAAGGATACCAATCTGACGCATCCCTCCTCCCCACATTTTGCGTTTGCGCAGGATTTCCCTTCGGAGGGTGGCGTTGCTCAGGACCATTGATCCGACCGGCGCTCCCAACGCTTTGCTAAAACAGACGGAAATCGTGTCGGCGATTTCGCCAAAGAACTGAAATGGGATTCCGGATGCGACTGATGCGTTCCAAATTCGGGCTCCATCCAGGTGCAGAGCTACGCCTTTCTGAGTGGCAAGTTCTCGAATAGCAAGGAGGTTTTCTTTGGTGTAGAACGCTCCTCCGCCCTTGTTTGTGGTGTTTTCGAGGGCAATGATGCTGGTTCTGGGGTCCCAATCGTTGTGACCACGAAATCCGGCCTCGATAAGTTCCGGGGTGAGGATTCCCTGTTTTCCATGCAGAAGCATGAACTGAATTCCGGATAGAAATGGTCCGGCCGCGGACTCGTAGTTATAAATATGAGCCGTTTTGTCGCAGATAACCTCATCTCCGGGTCGGGATTGCACATTCAACGCCAACTGATTTCCCATAACGCCGCTGGGCACAAAAACGCCCGATTCCATGCCAAACATATCGGCAACTTTCTCCTGAAATGCGTTTGCGGTGTGATCTTCGCGGAACACATCGTCGCCGACCTCCGCGTTGTACATGGCCTTGCGCATTCCCTCTGTCGGACGGGTTACGGTGTCGCTGCGTAAATCAATCATTGTGCTTATTTATTGTATGTGTAGAAACCCTGACCTGTTTTGTCACCTAGTTTTCCGGCATCCACCATTTTAACCAAGAGCGGACATGGCCGGTATTTTGGATCGCGGAAACCATCATAAAGTACGTTCATGATGGCCAGGCATACGTCTAATCCGATGAAATCGGCCAGTCTGAGCGGTCCCATGTGGTGCGCCATTCCCATTTTCATGACAGAATCGACAGATTCCGGAGTCGCAACACCCTCATAAACACAGAAAATAGCTTCGTTGATCATGGGCATAAGAACGCGATTCGACACAAATCCGGGGTAGTCCTGCACTTCTACCGGTACCTTGCCGAAATCCACCGCCAGCGATTCGATGGTGTCGTACACCTCTTGCGATGTTTCGTAACCGCGAACGATTTCGACCAGTTTCATAACCGGTACTGGATTAAAAAAGTGCATCCCAATCACCCGGTCGGGTCGATTTGTAACGGCAGCTAGCTTGGTAATTGAAATCGAGGATGTATTCGATGCCAGAATCGCATCTTCGGGAGCGGCCTCATCAGCCGTTTCAAAAATCTTCTTTTTGAGGTCGAAATTCTCGTTAATGGCTTCGATTATAAGCTGGGATTTCGACGCGGCTTCGCCCAGGCTGGTAGTCGGATAAATCCGGGCCATGGTTTGCTTATGCTGCGCTTCTGTGATTTTCTCCTTGGTCACCATCCGTCCGAGATTCTTGTCGATGGTGGCCATTGCCTGATCCAAAAACGATGGTTTAACATCCACGAGGTTTACCGTAGCCCCGCTCATTGCAGCTACATGTGCTATCCCATTTCCCATGGTTCCGGCGCCAACAACAGAGATTTTTGAAACTTTCATGTGATTTCCATTTATGAGTTATCGGAGTAAAAGGAGTCTTTCAGGAAGCGTGAAACGATGGCTTCAGCACTTTCTCTTTCGCGAATGAGGCGTACAGATCCGTCGTCGTCGATAAGCACTTCTGATGGCAATGAGCGGCGGTTGTAGTTGGATGCCATTGTCATTCCGTACGCACCAGCATCGCAGAGCGCCAAAATGTCGCCCGATTCGGTTTTCGGAAGCTTCCGGTCTTCGCCGAGAATATCGCCCGTTTCACAGATATTTCCTGCGATGGAGTATTCATCCGTCGACTCTTCTTCGGCCCGGGTTACATTTACCACCGCATGATACGACTCATACAAGGCCGGACGTAGCAAATGATTGAAACCTGTATCGGTTCCCAGGAACGTGATGCGTCCCTGATCTTTTACCGTATTTACGCGGGTGAGCAGTAATCCGGTTGGGGCAACAATCCACCTTCCCGGTTCAAAATGATACACCAAATCGCCGTTTCTGCGCTCGAGTTCTTCCAGTAAAATCGGCTTCGCGGCTTCGGCAAATTCCTCAATCGAAAACGGGATTTCATCCTCACGGTAAGGTATCGGAAATCCCCCTCCGAAATTAATTCGCTTGAGGTCGGGCAATTCGCGACCGATGTCGAGCAGCACCTTCATTGCCTGCGTTAAATTCTGCGGACGCTGAATTCCACTTCCGATGTGAATATGAATTCCGGTGATTTTAACGCCATGATCGGATGCCATTTTCACAGCCTCAGGAATAAGATCGAGACGAATTCCGAACTTACTGTCGCGGTTTCCGGTATCTACCTTCGCATGATGTCCGTCGCCAATCTGCGGATTCACCCGAATTGAGCATTCTTCGGTCTGAGGTAGCTTGGCAAATTGTTCCAATCGCGAAAACGATCCGATGTTCAGAATAACTCCCGCCTGCACAGCTGCAAGCATTTCCTCATCAGTCATGTTATTCTCGGTGTAGAAAATCTGGCCCGGTTGCTGTCCTACCTTTAGCGACAACAACACCTCCTCGAAACTGACCGTGTCGAAGCCAAAGCCCTGCTCCCGAACAATCTTTAAAACATGAGGATTGTCGTTGGCTTTGATGGCATATAACCACGAAACGGGTAGTCCGTCGAACGCCTTTTTGAGCTTGTTACAGCGTTCACGCAGCAACGTGCTGTCGTACACATACAAAGGGGTTCCGTAAGCGTTAGCCAGTTCAGATAATTTTTGGGGCGAAGCAATAAGTTTTGGCGATAACAAAAGTCTATCCTCTAAGATTTTGATGGTTCGGTGGCGGTATAGTCGTTACATTTCCAGATGCAAAAAATACCAAAATCAATGCTAAAACGAAGTACCTTTTCACGATTATGAAATCATTGCTCCGGTTTGTTCTTTTATTTGTCGTTCTTATTGTCGGCTTCGCAGCTTTAGCCATTTACTGGACGTTCTACAAACCCCTGCCCAACTACACCGCAACGATTTCGATGCCCGAGTTGCAGCAACCCGTGCAGGTGCATTGGGACGATTACGGCGTTCCATCAATTTTTGCAACCAATCAGGACGACCTCTACGCCACTCTCGGATACGTTCACGCCCAGGATCGCCTATGGCAAATGACGGTTTCTCAGCTCTTCGTGGAGGGGCGCTTTGCAGAGTTTCTGGGTGAAGATGTGATCGAATTCGACAAATTCAGTCGAACTATTGGATTCTGGCGCATCGCCGGGGAACTCGAGCAAAATCTGAGTGGTGACGAACTCCGAATGTTGAAGTCCTACAGCAGGGGAATAAACCGATATATTGCCGACAATCGTAAGAACTTACCGGTTGAATTTGCTCTAACAGGCATCAATCCGATTGAATGGACTCCGCGCCACAGTATCGCTCTTACCCGATTGTTGGGTTGGGAGCTGAATGTTTCGTGGTGGACGAAAATTATGCTGGGATATTTGGAGACGTATTTTGACGAGCCGATACTCAGGGAGTTGTTTCCGCAATGGGATGTGGACGGACCACGGAATTTGAATCCGGCGGAGACCCGGCAATTGCTGAGTAGCGTAATTCCATTGCTGAACACCGATATGCTTGCTGGGAAACTAATTGGAAATCAGGGAACACATGTGGGTTCAAATGCGTGGGTGTCGTCGGGCGAACGAACGCCAAACGGACTGCCGATACTAGCTGGAGATCCACATTTAGGACTGGATATGCCCGGAAAATGGTACGAAGTTCACCTGAATCTTAACGGAAAGAACGTATCCGGAGCTACGGTTGCAGGAGCACCGCTTGTGGTGCTGGGACAAAACGACCATCTGGCCTGGACATTCACTTCGTTGATGGCCGACGACACCGACTTTTTCATAGAGAAAATCAATCCGGAGAATAGTCGGCAGTATCTAGCCGATGCCGATGCCGATTTTGAATTCAATTTGGAAACCGAGTTCGATGCCAATGACGCCGCAAATACTAATACTGAGTCTGAATCGGAATTTGAATCCGACGCCACCTACCTTGATTTCAGAGTCATTCGAGAGATTATCAAAACTAGCGACGGCGATGAAATCATGCATGAAATCCGCCTCACACAGAACGGACCGATTATCAACGATATTTACCCCAATGCGCCACTTGTAGAAGAGCAGCTCTTAAGCATGCGCTGGTCTGGCTACGAAATGAGTAACGAAATTGGTGCCCTTCATGCCATGGCCTGGTCTGAAAACATGGACGAATTCCGGCAAGGCCTCGATCAATTCGGTGTACCGGGGCTAAATATTCTTTACGGCGACAACGACGGCAACATTGCCATGTTTACTGTCGGAAACCTACCCGTGCGCCGCGAACCTTCCCTGCTTTTTCGGCAAGGATGGGACAAAAACCAACGCTGGGATCAGTTTATTCCGAAAAGTCAGTTGCCTAGAGTTATAAATCCGGCAAAAGGATACATCGCAAATGCAAACAACCCGGTCGTTAGCGACAACTATCCATACTATTTAACTGCTTTTTGGGAGCCCGACTCCCGCATCCGGCGCATCGAGCAAGTTTTAAACTCGAATGAGGAACACACAGTACAGCTATTTAAATCGTTGCAAAATGATGTGTACTCTTTTCAGTCGGCCGACATAACCCGATTAATTTTGCCTGCGCTGGAAGCATCTGATGATGCTAATATTGAACAAGTTCTGGCTTATCTGCAAAATTGGGACTTTTTCTACACCGAAAATGCAACCGCAGCCACCCTCATAGATTTATTCTTTCTGAAATTCGTCGAGAATACTTTTCGCTCGTATCTCGGGGATCCAGCTTACGAGAATTTCATCAAACTGGAGAATTTTCCTGTTCGTGTTACCACGCACATGCTCAAATATGGGTCGAATTGGTTGCAGACTACAAGTGGTGATAATACCTATCGGGATTCGCTAATTACAGTTAGCATGAGTGCGGCCGTTGAGCAGTTACGTGGCGATTTTGGTAATGATCCTTCGGATTGGCAATGGGGAAAAGTTCATACCTTAACCCTTTCGCCACTTTTGTTTCGGGAAGCAGCCGCCGATCCCGCTGCTCCCACGCCGCTCAAAATGATTGTTAATAACGTTCTGAGTCGCGGTCCATATCCGGTGGGAGGACATTCAATGAGTGTGAACAATACTCAGTACAATTGGGAAGACCCATTTGGACAGGTTCTAGGCGCTTCAATACGCAGAATCGTCGATTTATCTGATTTGTCAAGGTCAGAGTCTATTTTACCAACCGGCCAATCGGGCAATCCTTTGTCGCGACATTTCGGTGATCAAACAGAGTTGTGGATATCAGGTAAATACCGCATCTTTACCCATAATAATCATATTGCAGACGAAGTTCGTATTCGAACGATGTTTTTAAAACCCTGAACGCATGGAAGTATGGCTAGGAATTGACGCTAACGGAGCCCGTTCGGTTCTGCTTGCTGTCGATAACAAGACAAGAATTATTTAAAAAGATCAAGGCGGGTCTCTACACGCCCGTATGATGAAAATCGAAGAGCAAGTCGGCGGAGTTAGCAGACTTGTCGAGAATTTCAGGCATCACAATCCTATTGCAGTGATAAAGGGGTTATGCATTGGAATCGCCGGTGGGGGTCGCGACGCTGAGCAAAACCTACTTCGAACCGAGCTCGAAAAGATCTACCAAAGCTTCCCAATACTAGTAACATCTGATGCCCATGTGGCCCACGCAGAAGCATTTAAAAACGGAGACGGAATACTGATTATCGCTGGTACCGGAAGTATGGTACTCGGCCGCAAGAACAAACGTTGGGACAGAGCTGGTGGTTACGGATTTCTGATTGGTGATCCGGCCGGGGGCTATCGTATGGGTCAGGAATCGTTATTTGCGATCTGTACGGCAATGGATGGTGGGAAACGAACCATGATGGAAGACCTCATCCGAAATAACTTCGACATCCGAACACGTGAAGACCTAATTCTTCGTATCTACGACAATACCATTCTACCTGCTGATGTCGCCCCGCTTCTGCTCGAAGCTGCTGAGCAAGGCGACGATATTGCCCAACACATCATAACCGACAACTGCACGAAATTGGCAAGTCAGGTGGCGATGGCCTCAGAAACTCTCGACTACAAAATCACTCCTATCTGTATAATCGGTAGTCTTTTCAAAAACCCGTATTTCCGGGAAGTGCTTACCTCCTGCCTGAACGATGCCCTTGAGAGCATCGAATGGATTCCGAACATTAATGAACCTGCAATGGGTGCATGCCGGCTTATCATAAGCAATAGCAAATCAGTTGCTGTTCATTAGGCTAATTGTTTGACATTCGCCGATTTCCGATATTGAATTTTAGTATGGCATGTAATTGATACATGCTATACCTCGGTATATTTCGCAAAATACATCATCTATGAAACTCTTCTCTGTCTCATCTTTTTTAAAATTTATTGGCGTATCAACAATACTTTTAATTCTATATCTGAGTGTAGGTGCAATGAGTTCATCAAAGAACGTATCAGATACACCAGTTAAATTCACCAATAGCAACAATGCACAAGCCCCCTTGCCACGTGTGTTTCCCCAAACACCCGACAACGTGACCGATATCGACGCCATTATTGCCGGCATGAGCACCCGTGATAAAATTGCACAGCTGATGGTAGTTTGGGCTTATGGTCAATACCAAAGCGACGATTCAGAACGATACGAGCGGATTTACGACCTTGTAGCAAACCAAAACGTGGGCGGACTCATGTTCTCCAGAGGTGGAATTTACGACCAGGCTTTGCTCACAAACCGCCTCCAACGAGAAGCAAAAATCCCGCTTTGGATCACCCAAGACATGGAATTCGGCGCTGCAATGCGAATTGAAGGCAGCACGCGTGTTGTTCCTGCGATGGGCGTCGCAGCTACCGGAAATCCGTTAAATGCCTGGCATAAAGGACGAATTACCGCGCTAGAGGCGAAATCAGTCGGTGTACACCAGGTTTTTGCTCCCGTAGTTGATATCAACAACAACGCATCAAATCCTGTAATCAACACCCGTTCGTTTTCGGAAGATCCGTTGGTTGTTGCCCGCTATGCCGATGCATTTATCAGGGGCGTGCAGTCAGTCGGATTGATGGCAACTGCAAAGCATTTTCCGGGTCATGGCGATACGAATGTGGATTCACACTACGCACTTCCAGTAATTTCACACAACTGGAACAGAATTAATTCCGTTGAACTGATTCCCTTCAGAGCAGCTATAGACAGCGAGGTTGGCAGCATAATGAGTGCGCATATTGCATTTCCTGAGCTGGCAGAAGAACGTCGTCGCCCCGGAACATTAAGTAACAATGTCTTAACGGGAATTCTCAGGGATTCGCTCGGGTTTACCGGTTTGATTGTAACAGATGCACTCGAAATGAGGGGGATTACAAGTCAATACACTCCGGGAGAAGCTGTTATAATGGCTATTCAGGCCGGTGCAGATGTTTTGTTGGCACCTGTAGATGTTCCGCGAGCACTTGATGAAGCCGTAGCCGCTGTCGAAAACGGAACCCTTGATATTAAACAAGTTGAAACAGCACTTTATCGTTTTCTGAAAGTAAAACGTGAATTCGGACTTTTCGAACAATCACCCGTCGACATTGAGGCCATCACCTCAGTTATGAATAGCAGGGAGTTCAGAGCCACTTCAGATAAAATCGCCCGTGAATCTATCACCCTGGTAAAAAACCGCCGACAATTAATTCCTATAAATACAGAGTCAAACCCCAGAATTCATATCGTTTCGGTAACAAACAACCAAAATGATCAGACTGCGCAATCTCTTTCTCGAAACATGCGTAGCCACCATTCGAATATTGGCTCAGACGGACTTGATTTACGAAGCACACGCGAAGACGTGAATAGCGCCGTTCAAAGCGCTACGCGAGCCGATATCATCGTTCTGGCCCTGCCCACATCGGTCGGAGGAAGATACAGAAACAATCACCCTGCTATTACGCACAACCTCTTTTCCCGCCTTCAAAACAGTGGAAAACCAGTAATTGCAGTAGCTTTTGGAAATCCGTATATCATCGATCTAGCATCGTTTGCAGATGCACATATTATGGCCTGGGCTGCCACAGACAATCAGTATCAGGCCGTTTCTGATGCAGTCTTTGGGGCGGCTCACATTGGTGGACAACTACCGGTTGGTATCGACAAACTCTACGAAAAGGGTCACGGATTTTCAGTACCACAGACCATCCTTCGATCAGATTATCCTGAATCTGCCAAAATGCACAGCGACAGCTTGAATAATATTGCGACTGTCTTGGAGCGTGCCATTGAGGATCGCGTATTCCCGGGTGCAGCGGTTGCGGTGGTTCGTGACGGAGTTTTGGCTTACAGCAAAGCTTTCGGTTATCATACTTACGATAAGCTAGTTCCAACCCGTGCCGACGATGTATTTGATCTTGCATCGGTGACGAAAGTTATGGCAACCACTCTGGCAACGATGAGATTAATCGATCAGGGTAAATTGTCGCTCGACACTCATCTTGCAGAGTATTTCGACGAATTCAAAGAGGGCAAACGGGCCGAAATAACCATTCGTCAGGTGCTAACACATACATCCGGAATGGCTTCTTTCCGTATCTACATCGATGAAATCAAAAGCCGTGCACCTCTTGTTGAGGCCATTTTAAACGAGCCTTTGGTTAATGAACCTGGCGAAGAATACGTGTATAGCGACCTTGGAATGATTACTCTCGCAATTTTAGTAGAGCGCATCAGTGGCAAAGATATCGACACCTTCCTGCAGGATGAGCTGTACGGCCCACTCGGACTCAAAAACACCCTGTTTAACCCGGCCCGGCGCGGAGCAGCATTCGTTGAGCGCATTCTGCCCACCGAACACGATACCATCTACCGAAATACGACTATGAAAGGGTATGTTCACGACGAGCGGGCATATTACCTGGACGGACTCGCGGGTCATGCCGGATTATTCTCGTCGGCGCCCGACCTTGCCGTTTTAGTACAAATGATTATCAATAAAGGTACGTACGGTGGCAAACGATACTTCAGCGAAGAAATCGTCGAGACATTCACCCAACGCCAACCTCCGCTAAATCGCCGCGGACTTGGCTTCGATTTGAAAACCCTGGAAGGATTCACGAGCGCTGGTCAGCATTCGGGCGACAAAACATTTGGTCACCTCGGATTTACCGGAACAAGTTTCTGGATTGATCCGGAAACGAAAACAGCCGTAATTTTGCTTACAAACAGAACCTACCCGTATCGCGATCAATCTGGTCGCATATCAAGGGTTCGCGCAGCAATATCCGACGTCGTATTTAGCAGTTATATTGAATGATAACCTGGAAAAACATAGCAACTCACACCTACAACAGGTACTCGGGAAACGCAGAAATGTGTGCCGTTTTAAGTACCTCCGGAAAACTATATCCCGGCGTTAAA
>JAIUMT010000110.1 GCA_022565415.1 Balneolales bacterium
ATACGACCACTATCAGTTGAGAAATAGATAAAACCGTCTGGCGCTTGACGCACATCGCGAACCCGGCCAACAGCTTCGGCTAATCTCTCTTCTTTGACAACCGTTTCACCATCGAAAACAGTTCTATTCACAAATTGAAAACTTAAGGACCCACTCAGAATGTCACCTTTCCAGGCCGGATACCGATCACTACTTACGTAAGCCATTCCGGATGGGGCAATAGACGGAGTCCAGTGAAGTACCGGTTGTTCCATTCCATCACGATGTGTGTCTTCGCTGATGATAGATCCATTATAATTGACACCATAGGTAATTACTGGCCATCCGTAGTTGAGTCCGGCGCGCATGATGTTTATTTCATCACCACCGCGGGGGCCGTGCTCATGACTCCAGATTTCTCCCGTCTCCGGGTGCAAAATCATTCCCTGCTGATTACGGTTTCCATATGTGAAAATCTCATCTAATGCATTTTCCTGACCCACGAACGGATTGTCGGATGGAATTCGGCCATCATCATGTAAACGTAACGTTTTACCAGCGTAGCTAGTGAGGTCTTGTGCCAGATTCATAACGCCCCTGTCACCGATGGTGAGGTACAAGTATCCGTCATTATCGAACGCAATTCGACTTCCAAAGTGCTGATTGCGAGTGGTATTAGGCGTCGCGCTGAAGATAACTTCCTGGTCTGTTAACGAGTTTCCATCCAATTTCGCTCTCATAACTGCGGTATGAGCACCTCCGTCACCTGGTTTCGAGTAGGACAAGTAAATCCAGCCGTTGTTCTCGTAATCTGGATGAAGAACGATGTCGAGCAAGCCTCCCTGACCATTCGCATACACATCCGGCACGCCGCCAAGAGGTTCATTTTGAAGTTCTCCTTTACGAAAAACTCTGATATCACCAGCACGTTCGGTAGCCAATACGATGCCATCAGGTAAAAAGGCCATGCCCCAAACGACTCCCAGGCCCACGGCGATCTTATCGAGTTGATAGTTCATGTCTTCGCCTTCAATAACGTCTCCGGCATCAACAGGAACAGTAAAATATTCACCGGCTGGGGCAGGTGTTTGATCATCTGGTGTGTATCGGGTTGCTTCGACGCAGGCTGATGTGCCGAATAGCAGAGATAATGCGACAACCAATATGGGTAGATATTTCATAGTAGTGGTATTAATTATGATTCCTGATAAATGTATAATAAGATGCGAATTCAATTCCAGTTCATTTGGAAAATGATGTAAACTGAATAAAAAAAGCCGGATAACAATGCTATCCGGCTTAAAATACTAATTCGGGATTATCAACTAAGAGTGTTTGAACCCTTTGATTCCCCAAATTTCGCTCGCATAATCGGAAATTGTTCGATCTGACGAAAACTTCCCGATACGAGCCACATTATGAATGGCTTGTTTGTACCACTCTGATGGCTTGTTATACAACGCTTCAACGTCTTTTTGAGCCTGAACGTATGCTTCGAAATCGGCCATTATCATGTAGTAATCGCCACCTTCAAGCAAGGTATTACCAATTGGCTGGAATAAATCGGGCTGCTCTGGACTGAAAAATCCGCTGCGAATTTGATCTACAACTTGCTTAAGCTCCGCATTTGCATTGTAAAACTCCCACGGATTGTAGCCACGCTGACGAATTTCGTCGATTTCTTCCACTTTGAGTCCGAAAATGAAGATGTTCTCGTCGCCAACTTCCTCGCGGATTTCAACATTGGCTCCATCAAGCGTACCGATGGTTAAAGCGCCATTAAGGGCGAACTTCATATTACCAGTACCTGATGCTTCCATACCAGCGGTAGAAATTTGCTCAGATAAATCAGCAGCAGGAATCATTTTCTCGGCCAGACTCACACTGTAATTCGGTAAGAACACACATTTAAGCTTATCGCCAACATCCGGATCGTTATTGATTTTATCACCAATGCTGTTGATGAACTTGATGAAAAGCTTGGCCATCGTGTAGCCCGGGGCTGCTTTTCCGCCAAAAATTACCGTTCGTGGAGTGAACGGAGCATCTGGATCAGCTTTAATCCGGTTATACAGCGCAATGGTATGCATAGCTAGCAACAACTGACGTTTGTACTCGTGAATCCGCTTAATCTGAATATCAAAGATAGAATCTGGGTTAACAATGACATCCAGTTTACTTTCGATGTACTCAGCTAGTTTTAGCTTGTTCTCACGCTTAATGTCCGAAAATTTCTTGACGAAAGTTTTGTTCGTCGCGAGTTTGTCAATTTTCTTGAGCTGACTTAAATCGGTTGTCCATCCCTCACCAATTTTGTCGGTTATGAGTTCGGCAAGCGGTCTGTTACACTGACGTAACCAGCGACGTGGCGTAATTCCGTTCGTTTTATTCGTGAATTTCTCTGGCATCATTTCGTAGAAATCACGGAAAATCGTCTTGGTAATCAGGCTGGAGTGCAATGCCGCAACCCCGTTCACTTTATGTGATCCCACGATACCCAGATTTGCCATTTGAACAGATGGTTGCTCACCTTCACTAATAATACTCATGCGTCGAACGCGGTTGAGATCATCGCCGAATCTTTCATGCACTTCATCCAGGAATCGTTTGTTGATTTCATAGATGATTTGCAAGTGACGTGGAAGCATATTGCGCATCAACGAAACCGGCCAACGCTCGAGAGCTTCCGGTAATATGGTATGATTGGTGTAGGCAATAGTACGGGTGGTAATATCCCATGATGTCTCCCAATCCAGGCCTTCCTCATCCATCAAAATGCGCATCAATTCAGGAATTGCAAGGTTCGGATGGGTATCGTTACACTGAATTGCCACTTTATCGGGGAATTTGTTGAAATCAGAATGTGATTTTCGGAAACGGTGGATGATATCCTGCATGGTTGAGGAAACCAAGAAATACTCTTGTTTGAGTCGTAGCTCTTGTCCGACGAAAACTTTGTCGTTCGGATAGAGTACCCTCGAGATATTTTCGTGTAGCTGCATGTCGCGCACGGCGTTAATGTACTCGCCCTGATTAAAACTACTGAGGTCGAGCGATTTCGGAGATGCTGCTTTCCACAAACGTAAGTTGTTAACGACATCATTTTTGAAACCTGGAACCGGCATGTCGTAGGCAACGGCCATCACTTTCTGAAACTTCTCCCATCTGAACCGAAGATTGCCTTGTTTGTCGTGATATGGAACCGATTCGCCGTAAAACTGTACCGGATACATGGTTTTTGGGCGAACAACATCCCACGGATTTCCAAATCGAAGCCACATGTCGGGACGTTCTACCTGGAATCCTTCAATAATTTTCTGGAAAAAGATGCCGTAATCGTAGCGAATGCCATATCCGTAACCAGGAATTCCGAGCGTTGCCATAGAATCGAGGAAACAGGCTGCTAGTCGACCAAGTCCGCCATTCCCAAGAGCTGCATCACTTTCGATTTCGCGGAGTTTGTCGTAGTCGAGGTCTAGTTCTTCAAGAGCTTCGCGAACTTCATCTTGAATCCCAAGATTTATAAGCGAATTATCGAGCATTCTACCGATCAAAAACTCCATTGAGATGTAGTAAACGCGTTTTTCGTCGTCATCGTAGTAGCGTTCTTGCGTGTCTAGCCAGCGATCGTGGAGTCGATCTAAAACGGTGAGAACGAGACTTCGGTAAAGATCCCATTCGTTAACGCTGTGCTTGTCTTTTGCAATTGTAAAGCGTAAATGCTCTTTAATGCCCTCTTTAATAGATTTTGGATCTAACCCCGTTCTTGGAGCTACTTTTGTAACCTTTCCCATACGTAATTTATAGATATTGTTTTTATTGTACTTACAAAAATGTAAGCGCTTAACTTTTGATTAAAATACTAAAAAAAAATCAGCTTTTTAGTACGATTCGGTTATCGATTTCGAAATCCGGACTCGTTAGGCTGGCTTCGTAGCCTTCCTGTTTGAGGTATTCGAACGTTTCAACTGCGGCAAACTCCTGGTCAAATAGCCCAAAAACGGATGATCCGCTGCCACTCATCGCAGCATAAACAGCGCCCATATCATAAAACTGGTCTTTTAGCATTCCCACAAACGGATGCACATCAATTACCGGCGGCTCCAGATCATTTACCAAAAAGGTACTCCATTCCGCTGGATCGAATTCTGTTAATACCTTGTCTACATCCAGTGTTTCGTCAATATAAGGCTGACAAAATCTGTACGCTTCGGCAGTGCTACTTTCAAATCCGGGATACACCGTTACGATGTACATATCGGGTTGAATATCCGTAAATCGCAGTTTTTCGCCAACGCCCGAGGCCAACGCCGTTTTTCCGTGCACAAAAACAGGAACATCCGCCCCGAGTTGCAAACCCAGTTCTGCCAGTTTTTCATCAGAAAACCCAAGATTCTCGATTTTGTTAATCATTTTGAGCATGAGAGCGGCGTTGCTGCTACCACCGCCAAGTCCGGCACCAAGTGGCAACAGTTTACTCAGCTGAATATGATAATTGAGCGATAATCCAGTTTCTTTGCTCATCAGCGCGATGGCTTTCATTATGAGATTATCTTTTCCAGTACCCAGGGCCTTGTTGCTGCATCGAAATAGCGTTTCGTGCGACTTCGTTACCTGCAGCCTATCGTACCAATTGATGAACACAAACCCGGTCTGGATGTTGTGATATCCGTTTTCGAGGCGTTCGGTTACGCGCAGTCCGAGATTAATTTTTGCATACGATTTGGCAATATACGTCATGACTTCCCAAGGATTTGGTCTTTGATTTGATGCATGTACTCGAGCGCAGCATCGTGCTCGTTGGGAATTTTCCCATCCATAATGGCTTCTTCAATCGCTTTTTTGATTTTGCCGATTTCGGGTCCGGCTGGGAGTTGCAATTGCTCCATGATTTCTTCTCCACGGACAGGCGGCTGCCAGTTTCGCAGACGATCTTTTTCTTCGACAATCTTCATGCGCTCGACGACGTAATCGAAGTTTTTGAGGTAGCGCTGAACCTTGACGTCGTTCTTGCTTGTAATATCGGCTCGACAAAGTGCCATCAAATCGTCGATATCTTCGCCGGCTTCAAAAAGTAAGCGCCGAATCGCACTGTCGGTGACTTCTTCGTTAACCAAAGCTATCGGACGTAAATGGAGGCGCACCAATTTGCGAACATACTTCATCCGATCGTCTAATGGCAGACTTAAGCGTGTAAAAATTCGTTTGGTCCAGCTTGCGCCAAGCGCATCGTGACCGTGAAATGTCCAGCCAATTCCAGGGACAAAGCGTTGTGTCGGGGGCTTGGCAATATCGTGCATAATCGCGGCCCAGCGAAGCCACAGGTCGTCGGAAACCTTCGAAACGTTGTCGAGCACCTCAAGTGTGTGCCAGAAATTATCTTTATGGCGGATGTTATTAACAACTTTAACCCCGTGCAAATTCACCATTTCCGGGAAAAACTGGTTCAAAAGTCCGGTTTCGAATAGGATGGTGAATCCGCTTGAAGGTATCGGACTTAGAATAATCTTATTCAGCTCGTCGGTAATTCGCTCCTTCGAAATGATGGAGAGGCGCTCGCTCATTTCGGTCATGGCTTGCAAAGTGGTGGCGTCGATTTCGAATCCGAGCTGAGCCGCAAACCTCGCCGCCCGCATCATCCTCAGCGGATCATCACTAAACGTGTCCTTCGGATCTAATGGCGTGCGAATGACTCTGTTGTTTAAATCATCCATGCCGCCAAAAGGATCGATCAACGTGCCGAAATCGGTGCTGTTTAGCGACCACGACATGGCGTTGATGGTGAAAGCCCGCCGTTTTTGATCATCTTCGAGGGTTCCGTCTTCTACAATCGGTTTCCGGGAATCGTGCTGATAACTTTCGCGCCGGGCTCCCACGAATTCGAGATCAATACCGTTCCCGCTTAGATGAGCCGTACCAAATTGTTTAAAAACACTCAGATTGTAGACTCCTAAAGCCTCAGCAACCTTCTCGGCAAGTTCAATTCCAGAACCAACCGTTACAAAATCGATATCGGCCTGCTTCTTTAACCCGAGACGGTTTAAGTAGAAATCCCGAACATAGCCACCAACGACATACACAGGCTGATTTATCTGTGCAGCAACATCAGAAACAATGCGAAAAAGTTTCTCATGATATGGGTCAATTCCTGTCAAAACTATTGGTATTATTACTGTTTACGTCGTTGAAATGTGTATTTTGAAGCCAGATTTGGAAACTGGCCAACCACTATAAGTGTGCGAAATGGAAAACGCGATTAATAGCAGAAAATTCCCTCAGAAAATACGGGGATTGAGGTTGCCAATCAGGCGAGATCAAAAAATATCCTCAATTAACCAAATTTTGTCGACCCGATGATAAATAATAAGGTTAAAACAGCAATTCGGATTAGTTTCGCGGTGTCGTTGGTCTCATTCACGATAAAACTAATCGGATATTTAATCACGGGATCGAACGCGGTTTTGTCGGATTTGGCCGAATCGATTGTTCACGTACTTGCGGTGGGGTTTTCCATGTACGGAGTGTATCTCAGTATGAAACCACCCGACGAAAAGCATCCATATGGTCATGAGCGAATCGAATTTCTTTCGGTCGGGGCGGAGGGTGCCGTTATTATTGTTGCCGGTATCACAATTATTTATCAGTCTGTTTTGCACCTGGTGCTAGGTTTGGAGCCCGAGAACCTGCGCGAAGGTATATTCGTTATTGCTGCCGCCGGACTAGTAAACCTCGTATTGGGCACGTATTTGATGTATGTGGGCAAGAAAGAGAAAAACAACATCATCAAAGGTAATGCGAAACATACGCTTACGGATGTGTGGACCAGCGGGGGTGTGGTGGTAACATTGGTCCTGATTCACTACACGAACTTCACCATTCTGGACTCTATTGTGGCTATTCTCGTAGCGCTTTACATCATGTTTGAAGGACTTGGTCTGGTGCGGTTTTCGTATCGGGGCATTATGGACGAACGGGATGAAAATCAGGATGAAATCATTCGAAATATTCTGGAAAACGAGATGCCTGAGGGGATCCTTGGCTGGCACGGACTCCGCCACCGGACTACGGGTCATACAACGTGGATTGAACTCCATGTTTTATTCGATAAGGATACCCGGCTTGAGGTTGCCCATGACATCGGGACCGAGCTGGAGCATCGCATCATGACCGCGGTTGAGGGTGACGCTGTTGTAACACTGCATTTGGAACCAGAACAAACCCATACGCAGGCCCACCTCAGACTAAAAGGGGCGTACACAAACGATGCAATTGATGATATGATTTAATCGGCTTGTTGTGTGTGCTATTTCAGAATGCAAATGTATATATTGACGAAAACTACCAGTAACAGAAAAGCGCGAATTCATGAAACTGCCTCAAAATTGGTTAATTGCCACAGATGGGTCTAAATATGCTACGATGTCGGTTCAATATGCAGCTCAGTTGTACAAATTTTTGGATCCGAAGCCGAATGTGATGTTGCTGAATGTGATTTCGGATCCGCGAAATGTGAGTAAATCGGTTGATAATGCGCATGAATCTACGAAGTCGGAGGGCAAAAGGGTGCTAAGTGAGGCTCGTGCGTTTTTTCTGAAGGAAGCGGGGTCTGCCGATACGGTTTCAACCATGGTGGCTATTGGTGAACCGCGGCAGGTGATTGTCGAAATCGTGAAGGCTAACGAAATCGATCACTTGATTATGGGTGGGTCGGATTATCAGTGGAAAATCACCGATTTGCTGTCGGGTGGGGTGACAAATTACATTATGCATCACCTCAATTGCGTGATTACCGTGATTAAATAGACGTTATGAATTATATTCTTCGGGACTAGTTTAGGTCGTCTATTTATCTTTGATGGTAGATTTATGAGGGGTTACTATGTGACTTGGAAGTTTGTTTTTCCTCTCAAATGCACAGAATCAAGATTAATCTTCCCAGTGTGCCTTTAGTTTCTCCCAGGCGGCCATCAATTTTGGGTTCATTTTATAATAACTATTCTGTTGAAAAAGCAGCTCTAAAACATCCAATGCCAAGCCTGACGAAATCAAACTATGCTGTACCAGTTGCTCGAATATCCAAAGTAAGCCATGTGTTTCAAGTTGGTGCTTTTGTGCCATTCTCCGCAGGGCACCATCACTTGTAATTAGAATGTCACCAATTGTTTTGGTCAGATGCCAAACAGAGCGATCGGCAATTGATAGTGACCTGGAAAGGTTTTTTTCAGAAGTTTGTACTAAAAAAGATTCATCTGCTACGTGTATGCTTAATTTTTGAACGTCAACATTTGGTTGTAATAGAAGTTTATGTTCTTGTGATAACTCATCCCAAACATAATCGGTTGTTACAAATTTATAAGGTAGTTCGAAAAATGGCTCGTGAACAGCGCACTCAATCAAGTCAATGAATATGCAAGCATCTGTGACGAGTACCTTCATCTATCCAAGTATAAATTCTTTGCGAAACAGGTTAAGAGGTAGGTTTTTTAATGCTGCCGCTTTGGAAACACTAATTCGCTCTTCAATCAAAGCCTGACCCAATAAGTGATCAAATCGTAAAACTTCTTCTTCGCCCCCGTACTTACCAAGCTTGCTTTCGTCTTTCCTCATGTTATTTGCACTCATATACCGAAAAAAGTTGGCGTAAGAAGTCTGGGTGATTACCCGCAAGTCTTTTAATCGATATACAATCGCTTGTACAGATATGCCATACTGCTTTTTTATTGATACCAGTTCTTGTAGCGAAATGCGTTTTCGCTTTAGTCCAAGTTCTACTTCTATTGCGTGTTTGGGTAGCAACATGGCCCCGGCAAAGTAATTGCAGAATTTCTCCTGATCTTTTACCGGGTATTCTTCAATATTTAGTAGTAAATGTGCGAGTTCATGGAGGGTAGTAAAGCGATAGCGGGTTAAGTCAACTCGACGCCTAAGATTCAGACCAATAACGGGAATTTTATCTTGAATCCAGGCAGATATTCCATCAATAGAGTCGTCTGAACTGAATTCAATGATCTTGAACCCCTTCCCTTCAAGTAGCTCAAGAACATTATAGATAGGACCAGAACCTAACTCCCAGATTTCACGCAAATATTTCGCGGCCATTTCCACATCCTCGTAACTCTTGATTGAAAAATCAGAGAGTGGATTGGATAAATAGATCGACTTGCCGGTGGTGTTTTCAAGCTCAAGATATCGATCGAGTACATCACGGGTAATTTCAATAATTCGATGTTGTTCTTTTTTGCTCAAATCAGCGAGCTTGCGGTAAGAAACTTTGTCATAATCGATATTGGTAACATGTTCCCGATAGAAATAGTCGGGTTTTAGCTCAAGTACGGTGGCGATATTCTTAATCATTCCGTGATCTGGAACCACTTCACCGGTTTCGTACTTATGCAAACCCTGTTTGCTGATACTTTTATCAAGCAAATCAGAAAGTTCTTGAAGTGACAAGCCTTTCATTTCACGGGCACTTTTGAAGCGTTGTGCTAATGCATTCATTTTTCTGTTATTAAAACTCCATCTTGGTTGACAAATTACATAAATAAATGGTATTTTGTCAACCGGCTAGATTGTTGGATATGGCAAATCAAGCCAGAACTTAGAAATCAATATTAAATTTATTGGGTATTCTACAATTGTGGCGATGCGGTCTGATTTGCAAAATGATTCAATTCAACGGCTGATAGGTGCTAGATATACTTAAATCCTGGTCATGCAATGTGAA
>JAIUMT010000111.1 GCA_022565415.1 Balneolales bacterium
GCGGGAACAAGTGACTAATAAACAAGTACAAAGAAAGTGTATTGACAACATCCCATATATGTTGCGATATTAGAAAAAGCATCCCCAACTATCGGAATCGTTAAGCATCCCCGCCTTCATCAAACTATAACTTAGGAGTGTCAACTTATGAAATCAATTCTACTGTACACCTTGCTTGTACTGATTGCAATACCCGTGTCACTTGCACAATCCATTACATCGTTCAGTCCTGCAGATGGTGCCGAAAACGTGCCTTTAAGCACTACGGTTTCCGTAACATTCGACACTCCAATCCCCGCCTCTGTTGATCCCGAAGACATCGGGTTTATACTAGAGCCCGTTACATTCATATTTCCCGAAGATGAATTTGAAGTTAATGATGTAGCCATCAGTTCTAACCGACTCACCATTACACTCAGCGTTAGCCTTACCGCGAATACCGACTATCATTTTGCCTTTTTGGGACTCCCCGGCGATGGCGTTCCCGTTCCACTCACCCAGGTTTTTACCACATCATTCAGCACAGGCACATTCGCGGGAAACCTGAGCATCAGTGGCACCCTCAGCTATGAAATGATTTCGTTCGATTTCGATGATGATTGGGATGATTTCGACGATCATACGGTCTCGAGTAGCAAAAGCACCGCCCAAAGCACCGAAATCAACCCATTCAATGCAGTAACCCGTCTGCAATCCATCCTTGAACGCGGCACCATAGAGAGAACTCATCGAAGTAAATCCCTCAGCACCCTGCTCGACGATCACAATATGCCCGATGATGAAGATCTTCGCCGTAGAACGGTGGTTCTAATTACTGATCAACCTGTATTCTTCGATGATGACGATGACGACTACTGGGATGATGATGAAGAAGAACCTTTTCCAACTGTTTTCGCACTTACAACTGTAGACGCCATTTCGGGCACCTATACAGCTCCCCGCCTTACCAATGGCGATTATTACGTAACAGCTTTGTACCTGAGTCCAGACTTTATGGCTTCTGACGATGATAATGCGCTTGGATTGGTGGGATTCGGTTCATACACTGATGAAAACGAAGAACCCCTGGCCGTAACCCTTAGCGGTGCATCTGTAACCGATATTGATTTTACAGTATTCTTGCTAAATGCCAACTTCTTCGACGATTTGGAAGAGACTGCCTTTGGAGTCTTTGCCGACGTTACTGCTGAGGTCTCGGCTGGTTTCCCAAATGCGAAGCTATACATTGTTCAGGGCACCTCGTTCTGGGAAGAAACCCTGTTTTCCGGACCGTTTACGCCAAATGGAAAATCTATGATGTGGCTGTATCAGTTCCTCGACACCGAGCAAATGATTGAAGTACAAGCCATCAGTATTTTCGGCATCGTCATTGCGTCGCCAAGCAGCTCCGCCTCTGGCTTTGATTTCGCCCCGCTTCCGAATCCAGCCGATACAACGATGATTGATTCTGACGTGGCGGTGCAAGTTGCGATTCAAAACGGAGCTGAAAACCTGCTGCAGGAAAACCGAGGTCCGCTATCGGACTGGGAAGTAGATTACCGACTGAGCCGCGACACCGACGTCGCACTTGACGCCGGGATAACCATCCAAACAACAAATCCATTCTGGTTGATTTCATTTCGATTTTATCCCGATGATACCGATTACATTGCCTCGGTTGTCGGACATTACGCCATCGACGCGTACACGGGAGCATTTCTGGAGGAAGTGGTAACGACCTCGATCGAGGAAACACCGTTATCTCACCTGCCATCTGCAATAGAATTGAATCAAAATTATCCAAACCCGTTTAATCCGACCACATCCATCGCCTTCAGCTTGCCATCACACACAGAGGTGCGATTGTCGATATATGATGTAGCTGGTCGCGAGGTGATGGTGTTAGTCGATGGTTCAATGCCGGCCGGACAACACACCGTGCCATTCAATTCCTCTGGAACACTTTCCAGCGGAGTTTATGTGTACAGACTTCAGGCCGGAGGAGAAATCCTCACTAGAAAAATGACCCTGATAAAATAAGGCGCTTGCTATCTGGACTTAGGATGAAAGGACTTCCGAAAAATAATGAGATTGTGACCTGGCGCCGTTAGTATTGGTATTGGCATCGGAGTTTTAAGCTAGCTGAGTTTCCTGATATCAGTCAAATCGATGCTGTCTCTACTTCAATTATGCAGACAGACGGAATTGTTGAAGATTTTTTAACTGGAAATAGTGCTTGAAGCAGACCTTATTACAAAAAGATATAACTCACAATTAACTGATAATATATGCTGGTCGTAGGTGTTGCAATTGGATCGTTTCTGTCGGACAATATTTCTGATGGTATTTCAGCTCGGTGTTTGGATGCCATCACTTTGCGTTAAATATTTAAAAATAAGACACAACGAACAAATAAAAACAAGTACGCTAAAACTCTGTTTTTATTGTATTTTCTAAATGGAATTTGCAGTATACTGTAGTTGAATACTTTGCAAAACCGTTTATTTGTCAAGCTTCTGCCGTGGTCGCAAAAAGCCAAAAATCGAATTGACAGGCTCTACCGTAGAATTGATGATGCACCGTTGTTGAATACGACCAAGTCTTTTGGTTAATCAAAGCCATCTAAAAACATTAATTCATTAAATGACTTAACTAGTTCGATGCTTATATCAGTTCGACCTTTCAAAGAAATTATTAGAGAATGTGAGCCGAATTTTAATGAGCTTCTAAGCGATGAAGACATTGAAAAATCGGCAATATACCGGCGTGAAGATGACCGATTTCGATTCATTGCGGCACGAATTTTATGTTATGAAGTGATGAATTTGCACTACTCGATGCCATCACCGATGATTTTTGAATACTCCGAGCTAGGAAAACCATCACTTAATGGTGTTCCAGAATTTAACTGGAGTCACTCTGGAGAGTATATAGCTTTTTTCTGTGCGACCGGTGCAGGCATAGACATCGAGCTGTTTAATGAACTGGACCCACAGTCGTTTAGTGCTGTATTTACAGGCACTCAACTAAAGTGGATAGGGTCAAGTAGAGAAAGGTTTTTTATGCTATGGACCATAAAAGAGTCGGTTATGAAAAGCACGGGACTCGGATTTCAACTCAATCCACTCGAGTTAGACCCTATCTTCACTAATGCCACAAATGATAATTGGGAATTACATTTTGATGATAAAATCTATTTTGGAAAGACTATAATTAAACAAGTTAGTAGTGATAATGAGACCTATGCTATATCATTTTGCACTACAGATTCTAGTGTCAAATTGGATAAGTGCGTATTACTTTAGGTACATTTTATGATATTTAACACTCGTAATTATATCGTTTCCATTATATGTATATCAATTTGATCAGTTATTATAACTATATATAACAGTTTATTTTGCAAAACATTAAAACTATTTAATAAACACTTTTAATCCTGTCTTAGACTATATATTTTCAATCCACATTAACAGACGTCGTAGTGACGCTCTAACTTTTACAATTCAATTTCATTATGATAGCACTTATACTAGCACATGTCGTCCTGTCTATTATTGCCGGTATATTTGGTAGTGAAAGAAATTTGGGGTTCTGGGGCTTTTTTATCGCATCGCTAATAGTCACACCTATTGTTGTACTGTTTTTCTTGTTGCTCACTAAAGACAAGTCTCAAAAGCGATCGGCTTAATTATTCTTGATCATACATTAACATAACAAAACACATGGCTACAACTGTCAAAAAGGAATCATCTAAAAAAGGAACACCAGGAATGGAAGTCTTAACTAACGAACAAAAGTCGGTACAAGTCGTTAAAAAATACATGCTTTGGTCATTAGGTGCCGGTCTCATTCCCGTACCTTTACTCGATATTGCAACCGTAACCGGTGTGCAGATGAAAATGATTAGTGAAATTTCAAAGGTATATGGCGTCGATTTCAAAGAAAACCGTGCGAAGAATATAATTTCTGCACTCTTCACTAGTGTTTCAGCAAATACATTTGCTTACGGTACTGTTGGAAGTGCCATCAAATCAATACCGCTGGTCGGAACATTGGTTGGATCGGTTACCATGCCGTTTTTCTCTGGCGCATTTGCTTATGCACTTGGTACAGTTTTCATAAATCACTTTGAAAACGGGGGCACCTTCCTCGATTTCGACCCTGATAAAGTGAAAACCCATTTTGGCGAGATGTTCCGCAAAGGGAAAAAAGTTGCTACAGATCTTACCGATAAAGTAACTACTGATTCCTAATTCTCGCTTTTGAATTGATTTCTACAGAAAAGCATGAGTATTGCATTTGCAAAATTCATGCTTTTCTGATTTATATTCCCATACTTAGTCAACATGAATAAATATATAGTTAGGAATACTCTACTTTTATCAACTCTGTTTCTGGTTTTTTTTGCGGGTTGCGATCTGTATACGAAAACCACAGAAGCAGAAATTGAATTAACTCCCGATCGTGTTGCTACACTTCAAACCAAAATTGACAGCACCCTCAACGCTGATAAAGTTCCGGGTGCAGCGATTATGGTCCGACTCGTAAACGGAGAAGTGTTTCAGTATGGCGCAGGATATGCCAATCTGGAAACACGTCGAAGTATGAAAATTAACGACCGTTTCAGAATTGGCTCAATAACCAAGACATTTGTTGCAACAGTTATTCTTCAACTTGTAGACGAAGGTCGTCTTGAGTTAAGTCAAACGGTGTCGCAACTCCTTCCAGACGTTGAGTTACGTATGGCCGACCAAATCAATGTTCGTGATTTGCTGCGTCACACTAGCGGCATTCCCAATTATACCGGCGATGTTGAATTCCTTCTCAATATGTTCCAAAATCCGGATTCCTATCTCTCCGAAAAGCAGTTGATAGCCTTTGCCGAACGTCATCCACGATATTTTGATCCGTCTTCAACCGATTCCCAAGGAGATCTTCGCTGGGGATATTCAAACACAAACTACATATTGCTAGGAATGGTCATTCAAAAGATTACTGGCAATACGGTTGAGCAGGAAATTCATAATCGCATCATTGTTCCCCTCGGAATGAAAAACACCTACTACGCCACAAGCATGTATACTCCAGATGACTTGGTACGTGGTTATATGGACATTCAGACGTCTGATTATGCCGGTAGCGGCATTCCCGGCGACGGACAACCCTTCTACGATATTACTAATTTACACCCTCTTTATGCCGGTGCGGCTGGTGCGATGGTTTCATCAGCTCCAGATCTTTTGGAATATGCTGAAGCATTTATTACCGGGAAATTTTATAGTAACAACATCCTGCAGGAAAGAAACAACTACGTAACCTCTCAGTTTGCTAGTGCCGTTGGAAATTACGGACTCGGAATCGCAAAAGTTGGCGACGAATGGATTGGCCATAAAGGTGGAATTTCGGGATATGAACTATCCATGTACCGCAAAGAGGGCGTTGCTACTGTTATCGTATTGTCTAACAAAAGCCCAAATGGCCGCGACCCCAGCGGCGCACTACTTCCCGATGCTGGTCCGGCACTGTTTAATACCGTTGTTGGATATCTCTTCATGGAACCATACACCTATGCAAAACCAATCCTAGATTAACCCAATGAAAAAATTTGTTCTAGCCTTTACGTTACTTTTCGTCTTCGCTCCCGCAATTCTGGCTCAAAACTGGTGGCAAGTTAACAGCCTTAGATTAGATAGCATTCCTAATAAGGTACTATTTCACGCTGCAGGAGATTATAGCCTGGATGTTGCAACTGGCACTATTTCTGGATTCGCACATAAATCGGAAGCCGGATTCCAAGTGCGGAAGAATCGATATTTACTCAATGTGTCGACAGATCTGAAGTACCAAAAACTGGAAATGAGTTCACAAGTTGTGCGTGAGAAATATCTTCTGATTGAAGGTGCTCTTATTTATGATCTGCTCCCATATCTACACGCTGAAGTTGGGGCAGTTTGGGAAAAAGACGATCAACAGTTTATAGATCAGCGGTTGGTAGTTTATACCGGATTAAACGTTGAGCTTTTTAGCAGTCCAATGTGGGGACTCAACGTGATGACTGCATTCGGCGAGCAACGTCAAGTTTATGTCGTTAGTCCGGATGTTCATGTCGACTGGGTTGGATATGCTCAACAAAATTTTCGAATTGCTCTGCATCCGAAAATCATCTTTACTGAAAAGTTCATTTACGTGCGTGAGCTAGGTGATGACTCCAGTTATCGAAACATGCTTAGATTACAAACCATTTTTAGATTTACGCCTCACTTTTCGGCTCTGATAAGACACGAGACCAAATACGAACAAAAACCACTTTTCCCGAGCATTGAGAAACTAAATCACTTTCAATCGATTGGTTTACGATTCGAAATTTGATTTGAATCGGGATGAAAATTCAAAAAGATAGTCCTGTTTATTCAGGATTGTCTTTTTATTGATGGGGTTACATAATTTGGTTCTTAAGCAAAGTACGACGGCGAATATGATTTACGCTATCCCAATTAGCGAAATCCAAATTTAAACGATCTGTTGGATTACAGAATCTTTTGTACCGCATGCAGCCGAAGCTTGAATAAGTGGAAAGTCGGAAGCCAGAAAATACCACGTTTATATGGCCCGAGGTTTCATACTAAAGTACACATGGTCCTGATGGAGGTCGTGCATGAATGAGTGGCGTAACTCATCGGGCAAGCGCCTCCACTCATCATATAAATTCTGTGCATTTCTGTTTATCGACTCAATTCGCGTCTCGTTTTCGTACTGAATGATACCGTACACTATATATTCAACTTCATCTTCGTCTCGACACAAGCTGCAATTTAGAAGAGTATTGATGGGTATCACTTTTTGAAATACAACAATCCTTCCCTGATCATATTCCTTCTGAATTCTATCCAGTTTTGAAATGATTATTGCTCGAATTACCTCTTTAACCTCCGGATCGTCGCGTTCAAGCTGCTTCAAATGGCTACGTATAGCTTCTCGAATAAGCGCAGATTTCTTTTTTCCTGTCTTCGTAATCCAGTGATCAATATTATCGGCAAGTTCCTTAGAAATTCGGACTAGAATGGATTCTGTTTTTTGAATCATGTATAGCTAACGGGTTTATTTGTATATCATTAATATAGTAATATTTAAATCATGATATACAATCTTTGTTATAAATCAATACATTCATTTTGCTCTAAGTATATAAGCCGTAAAAATATCCACTAGATCAACTCTAGCCTACCTTTTAATTCTGACTCTACCATGCAGGACTCTACCGATTACTCCCACATATTGTCATATATGGGTCTATGTGATGCGCTCGAAGCGGCATCTCATACTGGCAAAGGTATTGTTTTCATTGAGGGCAAGGAAAAAGAGTTTACGTATAGCTATGCAGAATTATATCTCGAGGCTCGTCGCGTAGCGCGTCATCTTCAGAATCAGCAGATACCATCAAACGCTGAAATTATTATTCAAGCAGCTGATAATAGATCTTTTGTTCCCATGTTTTGGGGCTGTTTGGTCGGTGGATACAAGCCCGTTCCTCTTTCGCTCGGATTCACAGATGACCATAGACTGAAATTACTCCACATTTGGGACTTGCTTGAGCATCCGTGGTTATTGCACAATGCACCTGAATCATTTTTTCCACATCTAACTCAGACTGCCACCGACCAGAAAATAGAGTCTCGGGTTTCTGAGATTAAGACCAGACATACGACATACTTCGGTTCAGAAACTTGCGAACCTATTAAAAAACTACCCGAGTATAGTCAGGATGATATTGTATTCGTTCAATTTTCGTCGGGATCAACTGGCAAACCCAAAGGGCTATCGATATCCAATCGAAATATTCTGGATAATATTTATTACACCACCAAGCTTCAAAAGTTTGAACCTGACGATAAATTCTTTAACTGGATGCCATTAACTCACGACATGGGGTTAATTTATTATCACATTCAGGGTGTAATTCTGCAGATGGATCAATGCCAGATGCCAACCCAGCTTTTTATCCGGTATCCCTCATTATGGATGCACAAAATGTGCGAACACAAAGCATCGCATAGTGCTTCTCCGAATTTCGGATATCGGTTCTTCCTGGACTACTACAACAAGGAAATGTCGGCAAGTTGGGATCTAAGTTGCATCAAATACCTTTTGAATGCAGCGGAGCCTATTTCACTTAAAATCTTCGACAAGTTTGCCTCCGAAATGGAGCCTTTGGGACTTCGTCGGACGTCACTGCACGCCGGTTATGGACTGGCCGAGGCTACCCTAGTCGTTTCCATGCGCAAGCCCGGGTCTGGCATGGTTTCGGTTAGTCTGGACAGAAATAAACTTGGTGTAGGGACTAAGGTTGAAGTTATCGACGCAGACCATCCGGATTCCCTGCAGTTTGCCCTGTGCGGAACGTGCATTGAAAGCATTGAGATTCGTTTTACCGACGATTTTGGAGCTGTACTCGACGACGGCGCAATCGGTAATATTGAAATGCGTGGTATTTGTGTGGTGGATGGGTACTATAGAGACTCCGAGGCTACACGTGCGGCGCTTACTGCCGATGGTTGGTTCAAAACCGGGGATCTTGGGTTTCGTTGGGAGGAGGATATTGTTATAACCGGTCGCTCAAAAGAAATTATTTTCGTGGGTGGACTCAATTATTATCCGCACGATATTGAAACAGCGCTTCATGATGTGGATGGATTGGGGCTCAATAAAATTATCGCAACCGGAATTCAAAATCCGGCGACAGGTGCAGAAGAATTGGTTCTATTTGCCAACTACAAAGCCAAATTAGAAGACTTTCCGACACTGGTTAGCGACATTAAAGATACGTTACTCCAGCGGATGGGGCTTATGGCACATGTTGTGGTTCCAATCAAGCAAGTGCCCAAAACGACAAGTGGTAAACTACGTCGTGTGTTTCTAGCTGAGCAATATAAATCGGGTGCGTATGATTCGGTACTTATTGAGACGGGTCAGCAGCCGTTCCTTAATGGCGAAATAATAGCGCGAAATGTTAAGTCACGGTTGAAGACGGCTGACTTGCCCGCTGACGACGCTGGTGCAATTGGTGCTAATGCTATTGATGTTGGTGCTCCTGTTTCTGGTGTTGCTGACGCTGTTAGCGTTGCTGATGCTGCTGTTTCGCATCAAAGCAATACCGCCCTTGGCGAACAAATTGCATCCATCCTAGAGAAAATTACAGGTCTGAACGTGATTCCTGCCGATGCAACTTTTGATGAATTGGGAATCAATTCGATGAAAGCCATTCAGTTTCATGAAAAACTTGAGAAACTCACGTCGCTGAAATTACCTATATCTGTTGCTTTCGATTATCCGAGTGCCAAAAAACTAACCGACTATTTGACGCAAAAAGTTGAAACGTTGACTTCGGCAGATCAAAACGACCCAGCCAAAGTCGATAATGTTAAAAACGACGACATTGCAATCACTGGGATTTCTTTGCGCTTACCCGGAGGAATTACCTCGCTCGATACGCTTTGGGATTTTTTACAAAATGGAGAATCAACCGTTA
>JAIUMT010000112.1 GCA_022565415.1 Balneolales bacterium
CACTTACCGAGTCAGGACAAATTGACGACGCCATTTTCTACCTGGAGTATCTGGCTGGAAAACTCGACGAAAATCAGATTTATCACGAAATGCTGATTATTCAGTACTTTAATGTAATGCGAAGCAATGCGTTAGACGAGTACGGCTCTATCAATCTCAATATCATTGAAGATAATATCGGCCATGTTCAGCGTCATGTACTTGCTGCTCCTGAATCTATGTTATTTACTGGAAATGAATATACTGACCTCGCATCCGGGCATATAGACCTCCAGAATGAGTTGCACGAAGATTACGATCCCGGGTTAGATTCCGTTGTAAGCATCCTTCTTGAAGAAGCCAGAAGTCTCTACACTCAGTTGCTCGATATCTATCCTGATAATGAAGATGCAATTTACGGAATGGCATCAACCTTTATGTTGGTTGGTAATGAAGGAGAAGCCAATAACTGGCTTGAATTATTAGACTAGCTCGCCAGCTCACAAATATATATTATTACTATCATCGAAAATGAATAAGACATTAAAATTCAACACGTTAACCATACACGCCCGACAAAAACCGGAAGAAACATCGGGAGCGGTTATGCCTCCGATTTTCCAGACTTCCACGTACGCTCAGGAAGCGCCCGGCGTAAATAAAGGTCATGAGTACGCCCGGGTTACCAACCCTACACGAACAGCTCTTGAAGATCTTCTGGCTGGACTCGAAGACGCAACAGACTGTGCCGCTTTTGCTAGCGGACTCGCCGCAATGGACGCCCTGCTCAAAATGCTACGTCCCGGCGACGAAGTTATCTCCACAAACGATTTATATGGTGGGTCGTATCGGTTGTTTACGCAGGTATTCGAACCCTATGGCATCAAATTTCATTTTATCAACCTCAGCGATACAGCTGAACTCATGGCTCACATCAACGATAACACCAAAATGGTTTGGATTGAAACCCCAACCAATCCGTTGTTGAGCATAATCGACATCCGCAGCATTACCGATATTACCCGTCGTAGAGATATCATTAGCGTGGTAGACAACACATTCGCCTCCCCGTATCTTCAGCAGCCCCTCAAACTGGGTGCAGATGTCGTAATTCACTCCACAACCAAGTACCTCGGCGGACATTCCGACATCATCGGAGGGGCAATTTGCACATCTCACCGAGATGTAATCGACAATATGCGGTTCCAAACCAAAGCATCAGGCGCAATTCCTGGTCCGATGGATTGCTACCTCACCCTCAGAGGAATAAAGACACTGGCAGTGCGAATGCAACGATCCTGCGAAAACGCCCGCGACATTGCACATTTTCTACGCAATCATCCGGATGTTGCCAAGGTTTTCTATCCGGGTTTCGAAGACCATCCCGGCCATGAAATTGCCCAACAACAAATGCGGGATTTCGGTGGAATGGTATCGTTCAGCCTCAAAAATGATGATGTAGAAACGGCCAAAAAATTCATGAGTAATACCTCCGTATTCACTCTAGCAGAAAGTCTAGGCGGAGTAGAGTCACTCATTTCACACCCAGTAAGCATGACTCACGGATCAATCCCTGTAGAAGTGCGCCGAAAATCTGGACTCCAAGATTCCCTCATCCGTCTTTCGGTAGGAATCGAAGACATCGACGATCTAAAAACAGATTTAGACAACGCATTTAAGGCGATATGATGTGAATCCAAGGAAATTCCATATTGTCATATTGTTCGTTCTTAGCATTGGGCTGGCAGGATGGGGCTGTTCCAACCCATTCGCACCCAGTGTGCTAGAAGGCGACATACTAGATGACTTACTTGGAAATCCTTCGACCGTTGAGGGGTTTTATACACGGTTTCAAAACTCGTATCAACTCCGCGACACCACCCTATACGGACAAATTATACATCCTGATTTCATTTTCACCTACCGAGATCCAGAACAAAATGTAGATATTTCCTGGGGTCGTGCAGAAGAAATGAACTCGACCTCCAGATTGTTCCAAAACAGCAGAGACATTCAACTGCAATGGAACAACATCATAGACCGTATCGACAACAGCGAACAAACGCAATCACGCATAGTTCGCCGATTCAATTTGACAGTAATACTCGATGGCGCCGATATTTTCAGAACTGACGGCGCTGCCGTTTTTACCCTAACCCGAACCGACTCTACCCAGAACTGGCGATTGCTAAACTGGCGTGACGAGTCTGATATTTAAAATCCCATTTGTATGAAAGAAGTTATTATTGCCAGCGCAGTACGTACACCAATTGGCTCTTTCGGAGGCAGTCTCGCATCAATTCCTGCCACAGAACTCGGCGCAACTGCCATCGGCGGCAGCATCAAAGCTGCGAAGATCAGGCCTGAGGACGTCGATGAAGTAATTATGGGTAATGTGCTCACAGCGGGCGAAGGTCAGGCTCCGGCTCGACAAGCTGCGCTCAAAGCCGGACTGCTAAACACAACGCCTGCCACCACAGTTAACAAGGTATGCGCATCCGGCATGAAATCAGTGATGTATGCAGTGAATCAAATCCAAGCCGGAGAAGGTGATGTTATCATTGCTGGCGGAATGGAAAGCATGAGTAATGTTCCATTTTATCTGCCCAAGATGCGTAATGGCAACAAGTTGGGTCATACAGAAGTGCAAGATGGTATTCTTCGCGACGGATTCATTGATGTTTACAAAAACTATCACATGGGTAATGCGGCTGAGGTTTGTGCCAGAGAACATGGTTTTTCCCGCGAAGATCAGGACGCCTATGCAATCTAATCGTACACCCGAGCCAAACGAGCTCAGAAAGAAGGTTGGTTCAATAATGAAATCCTCAAAATCAAAATCCGGGGACGCAAGGGCGATGTGACCGAAGTATCACAAGATGAAGAGGTACATCGGGTTGATTTCGACAAAATGAAATCATTACGACCGGTTTTCGACAAAGAAGGCACGATTACCGCGGCCAACGCGAGTACAATTAATGATGGTGCGGCCGCATTGGTTTTGATGTCGGCTGACAAAGCAAGCGAACTGAAAATCAAGCCCATGGCTCGAATTATTGGTCAGGCCAGTGCCGCAAAAGATCCGGAGTGGTTCACAACAGCCCCGGCAGATGCCATTCCGTTGGCATTGAAACGTGCCGGACTCACCATAGCCGATATCGATCTTTTCGAGATTAACGAAGCCTTTTCGGTGGTATCACTGGCGAATAACAAGCTTTTAGCGCTAGATCCGGCCAAAGTAAACATTCAAGGCGGAGCTGTGAGCATGGGTCATCCCATTGGTTGTTCAGGTGCCCGCATACTTGTCACGTTACTTCACTCGTTAATCAGAACGGGCGGCAGATATGGCTGTGCCGGAATATGTAACGGCGGAGGCGGTGCCTCGGCAGTGATTATCGAACGCATTTAAGCTGTTAATTTCAATGCTATTCAATTAATTGAAAAATATTCGGCTGAATTTTATTTTAAATCGTCATAATTTTGACTATTATTCGAGACGGTCAGTACAAACAGACTGGCTGTTCTCTTTCTACCTCTAATAAAACTCAGAGCTTATTGCGTAATTCTGTTACTATTCTTTTTTCACGTTAACTGAACGTCTAACACATACGCAATCGTTTTATTTTGTCCCCAAGTAACATTTTTACTCTGAGAGTTGCTTTCGTTGTGCTCGTCGGGATTATGTTTTCCACGACCGGTCACACCCAAACGCTCAACAAGGTTTCCGAAACAGATACCTTTACCGACTATATAATCTCAAACGATAGTCTAAACGTCGATTATCGATTTGAAATCACCATTCCATTTGATGGTAGCCGCCAAACATGGCGCATTATGGAGCAGGAAGTCGTTCGTCGCTCTATAAATCAAGACGATATTAACGGCAATCTAGACTTCATTCTGATGGATGTGCCGGCAAATCAACCGGTGGCTCATGTCGAAAATCCAGGTGTTCACCGCAAGCAACGAGTTGCCTCCCTATTGATGCATGTGGTGCGCAGAGATGCAGACAACGACCAGCAACTTCTTATCACAAAAAACCTCCGTGTTCGGGTTTATAACGAAAAAATTTGGGACGAGCAATCAGTTAGCAGATCACGTGAAATTCAGTCTGAACAAAACAGTCCGTTAGCAAGCGGAAATTGGTACAAAATCCCCATCACTCGCGATGGAATTTACGTTTTAGACAGAACATATCTTCAAAATCTCGGAATTGAAGTCGGAAATATCGATCCACGGAATATTCAAATATGGTCTACCGCAGGGTACGAAATGCCCCGCCTCAACTCCATCACTCGTCCGGAATTTCAGCAGGTCCCTATATTGGTTACGGGACAAGCAAACGGCCAGTTAAACAATTCTGATGTCGTTCTTTTCTATGGCAACAGCCAAAACGAAGCGTTTTTAGACACCACTGGACGTTACAGACACAGAGTTCATCCCTACAGCAACTCCAACTATGTCTTTCTAACTGTTGGAAACGAGCCAGGAATACGACTCCAGGAAGTTCGTAACTCCCAACCCGCAAGCCGCACACTTACCACATTCACTGATTTCATTTGGAAAGAAGAAGATCTGCGACGACCAGATAATCGTACAAAATCAGGTACTCAATGGTACGGACAGCAGTTCTCAACCGAAGCCTTTGCCCGAAATCAAACCATTATAACCGACACGCTTGCGGGGTTTGTGCAAGGAAGTACCCTCGATATTTCCGTCGAAGTGGTTGCCCGGTCGACGCGAAACTCACGATTTGAAATCACACTCGGTAGCACAAATGTAGGCGCAATTCAGCTGGGAGGCATAACTGATCTCAACAGTGCAGGCGGAAGAGCTGCCAACCGTGGACAATTAAACCAAACACTAACTGGAATTAACCTCCCGGATGGAATCATTAAACTTAATGCGGATTTTTCTAGTTTTGCGAATGAAGGTACTGGATGGATTGACTGGATTCGGATATCTGGCGAACGTGAATTACTAGCTCAAAACGGTGTTTTGAAGTATTGGGCTCCGACCAACGGTCAGGCAGGCGAAGTAGCCAACTTCAATTTACAGGGATTTTCGAACATGCCAACCGTGATGGAAGTATCTGACCCATTAAACCCAATATTATTGGCTGTTGATGCATCCGGGAGTAATTTCACGGTGAGACATCGTGCAGATGCAGGCAAACGATTTGCTGCACAAACACGATATCTACGTCCGTCGCCGGGAGTTGCCATTCCAAACCAGAATCTCAGAGGAATAAGTGGCTATCCCGAGTACATCATCATTACCAGCGACGAGCTATTGCCCGAAGCTGAAGATTTTGCCGATTATAGACGGTCACATACCGGGCTAGAAACGGTGTTAGTAACGCAGAATCAGATTTTTAATGAGTTCTCCGGCGGAGTTCCGGATATCACTGCAATACGCGACTATGTCCGTTATCTGTATCTCCGTGCTGGATTAGACGACGATCGCATGCCGAAAAACCTCCTTATTTTTGGCAACACAACATTCGATTACCGGGGCATCAGTCAAAATTCCCGCATGGTCAACCATGTTTTTACTTTTCAAAGTGAAGAGTCTTTGAATAGATCCGATACGTATGGTAGCGACGATTTTTATGTACTATTGGATGAAAATGAGGGAGTATGGCAACCAACCCCTGGATCTACCAGCACTTTTGAACGAATAGATATGGGCGTTGGCCGATTACCAGTTCAAACCAACCAAGAAGCCCGTACTGTAATCGAAAAAATCAAACGCTATGAAGATCCGGCAACATTCGGCGACTGGCGAACCATCTTCACTTTCTCATCCGACGATAACAGAAACGGGGCAAGAGAAGAAAATGACTTACACGTTTGGAACTCTGACGGAACCGCCGAGCGAATCGATCGCGACGAATCTGGAGTTCGCATCAATAAAGTGTATCAGATCAGCTACCCCGTAATAAACACACCACTCGGTCGACAAACCCCCGAAGGAACCCAGGCGTTTATTAACAGTATCAATAACGGGTCTTTAGTAATGAATTTCTCTGGTCATGGAAGCGAGCAATTACTTACTGCAGAGAGGTTGTTCAGCAGCGATGACATTCCAAGATTGAATAATGCAGATAAGCCGACCATTTTTGTAACGGCGACCTGTGACTTCGGTCGATTCGACGACATCGACGACTTTTCGGGTGCGGAAAAACTCATTAACTGGTCGAACGGAGGGGCGATCGCGGCATTCACCACGACCCGGGTCGTGTATACAAGCACTAGTCAGACCTCCTACAACTTCGGACTAAACATCCAGTTAACCCTACAAATGGTTCAGCGCGATTCTGAGGGGTTACCCCAAACACTCGGAGATATTTACAAAAACACCAAGAACACCACGGTTGGAGCATCCTTCAACAGTCGGAAATTTGTCCTGCTTGGTGATCCGGCTATGAGGATTGGCTTACCGCAAACTCAGGTTGAAATCACCGCCATTAACGACATTACACCAGAAGAAAACCAGGCTCCTATAACTCTACGGGCATTGGATCAGGCAACTATATCGGGGCAGATTTTAAATCCAGATGGTTCCCTAAATGCCGGATTTAATGGAGAAGCAGCTATTCAGGTATTCGATGCAGACCGATTCGTGCGCATCACCAGAACAACCTGTCTTAGTCTACCTGGATGTCAATATCGAGTACAAAACGATATAATTTTCAATGGAAGGGTTTCCGTAACTGATGGACTATTTTCGAGCCAGTTTATCGTCCCCAACGACATTTCCTACGCTGACACCACCGGTAGAATCTTGATATACGGAAGCGCCGACAACCGTGATGCTGTGGGATCGTTCTCTAATATCGTATTCAACGGTCGTAATCCAGATGCCATTAACGACAATCAGGGTCCGGATATACAGATTTTCATGAATGATACCGACTTTATTGATGGAGGTCTCGTGAACGACTCTCCCCGGCTATTGGTACAACTCGAAGACCAATCGGGAATCAATACTGCCGGAGCTGGAGTTGGTCACGAATTATTGGCCTATATTTCGCGCCGACCCGATGACGGAAGCGAAGAAACCATCATTCTGAATAATTTCTATCAAAGCGAATTGGATGATTTCACGAAAGGAAGAGTGGAATATCCCCTTGACAGACTACCAACGGGTGAATATACGTTAAGAGTACGGGCTTGGGATGTGTTCAATAATATGAACGAGGAGTCTATTACGTTTGAAGTAGCAGAGTCTCAAAACCTTGAGTTGAGAAACGTCTATAATTATCCGAATCCGATGAGTAATTATACCCGTTTCGTTTTTGAACATAATCAGGCCGGTAGAGAGCTTGATATCTTAATTCGTGTTTATACCCTTAGTGGAAAGCCTGTGGCGCGTATTCGTCGCGATAACTTCATCAGCTCGGGCAACCTCATTCAGTTACCGTGGGATGGTCGTGACGACGACGGCAACCTGTTAGCCGCAGGAACTTATTTGTACCACGTACAGGTTCGTGGAGATTTTGGTGGCGACCGTAAAACACGTGAAAAGATTGAACGACTGGTAATCATTCGTTAGCACTTGAACACAAAACTTGGACTGTCTTAACAGTTGAAAGAAACCTTCAGTATATTAGAAGAATCAATAATAGAATCATGATGAGCATAAAAAAATCACTCTTCACAGCACTTTTTCTCCTCACCGGAAGTACAGTGGCTGTAGCACAAGTCGGTATCACCGCTGTTCCGTTTCTGCAAATCGAGCCCGATTCTCGATCTGCCGGTATGGGTAACACGGGTGTCGCCGTTGCTGATAATGCATCTGCCCTCTTCTGGAATCCTGCAGGATTCGCTTTCCAGGATGAAGAAACCCAGATTGGTATTACGCACTCAAACTGGCTCCCGAACTTCAACACCGATTTAACCTACTACTATCTTTCTGGTAAACATCACGTTGATGGACTAGGAAACTTCGGTGCCCATATTACCTATTTCGACTTGGGAGAGCAGGTTGAAACCACCGATCAAAATATAGAAGTTGGTACATTTCGTAGCTATGAGCTAGCCACCGGGATATCCTACGGTTTCAAAATTACCGACAATTTCGCCCTTGGAACCGGATTTCGATTCATTTACAGTCGCCTTGTTCCCGCCGGAACCGTGGTCGGTACTCAAACAGCCCAGAACGGTTCCAGTATTGGTTTTGATTTATCAGGTCTATACAGAACCGATCCATTCGAAATTGGTGATAAACTCGCCAACTTCAACCTCGGATTCAACCTGTCGAACGTAGGACGTGGCATGCAATATGTGGATGATTCCCAACGCGATCCATTACCAACCGTGTTCCGAGCAGGATGGTCGTTCAACATGAATCTGGATTCTTAAGGATTTAACACCCTTACTATCGCCAACGACGTCTCCAAGGTAATGGCCCGAAACGATTCTACGGGCAAAGCCATGCCAGTTGTACAGGCTCTTTTCAGCTCTTGGGATACCTACCAACGTTTCGACGCATTGAGCTCTGAGTATGTTGATGTGCCTCTAAGTGAGCAACTCATGATCGGTATCGGTGCTGAATACTGGTACGACAGCATGTTCGCACTTCGTGCCGGATACTTCTACGAGTCGCCCAATAACGGTGACCGACAGTTCCTCACCTTTGGTGCCGGTATCCGATATAACATCTTCGGCGTCGACTTCAGTTACCTCCAAACTCTAAAAGAGAATCACCCTCTGGCCAACACCATCCGATTCTCCGTCCTACTGAATTTCTGATAATAAGCTAACATTTTGCAAAATTCCCGCTATCCGAGCAGGTGGTTACTCAGTATCGCTCTGACACTGTTAATCACCTGCCCTGTTTTTGGTCAGCTACCTCAAGGTCTAACCCCATCAGAATTAGCCAATGGATCTGTCCATATTGTGGCGGTAATGGTCGAATTCCAGGAAGATGACAATAGATTCACTTCCGGAAACGGGAAGTTTAATCCGTCTTTTCTAGATAGCGACAGCATTACACTAGACCCTCTCCCACACGATCGTGGCTATTTCGAAGCTCATCTCGAATTCGCCAAAAACTATTATGAACGGGTTTCCGGAGGTCGATTACAGTTTAGCTACGAAGTACTCCCCGAAATAATCACCCTCAATGAGGAAATGGCGGCGTATAGTCCGCTGGGTGAAGATGGCGCCGAGAACGAGAAACTGGCCTTCTTTGCACGGGATGTCTGGGAGGAAGTTGGAAACCGCGGACTTTTAAACGGAGCCAGCCACGACCC
>JAIUMT010000113.1 GCA_022565415.1 Balneolales bacterium
GCAGGGCTTCGAAGCCTTTTTCACGACCGAAACCACTTTGTTTCACCCCTCCGAATGGGAGTTCGACTCCGCCGCCGGCGCCGTACCCGTTTACGAATACTTGTCCGGCTTTGATTTTCTTAACCATGCGCATGGCGCGGCCGTTGTCGCGGGTCCAGACTGCGGCGACGAGTCCGAATGGCGTGTTGTTGGCAAGATGCAGGGCATCGGCTTCATCTTCGAATGGAATCACGACCAACACAGGACCGAATACCTCATTTTGAGCGACTTCATGGTCGTTGGTGACCGAGCCGAGAAGCGTTGGTGGGAAGAAAAATCCGTCTCCGGATGGTTTTTGGGCTTGGGCGAGGATTTTTGCTCCGTTTTTGAGAGCCATGTCGATGAACTTGTTGACCCTCTCGAGCTGCTTTTTGTTGATGATTGGTCCGATATCGGGATCGGTTTCAGCCGGACCAACCTTAATCGCATTAAACCGTTCAACCAATTTCTTAACAAAATCATCGTGAAGCGACTTGTGAATCAGCAATCGGGATCCGGCAGAGCAAGTTTGTCCGGCATTTTGAATGATGGCATTCACGATAACGGGCAAGGCCGCATCCAAATCGGCATCCTCAAACACAATCTGAGGCGATTTTCCGCCGAGCTCCAGAACCACGGGACGCCTGTTTTTCGCCATAGTTTCCATCACAATAGTTCCGACTTCCGGAGAGCCGGTGAAAGCCATGTGATCGATGTCGGTATTCGCTGAAATAGCAGCGCCCGCTTCATGACCCAGTCCGGTTACCATGTTGATTGTTCCCGGTGGGAAGCCCACGTTTTCGATAAGTTCAAACAAGCGAACCACGGCCAGACAGGCATCCTCGGCGGGTTTGAAAACCACGGCATTTCCGGCGGCCAAGGCCGGAGCCAGTGTGCGGCCGGTCATTTGCAAGGGGTAATTCCACGGAATGATATGTCCGGTTACGCCATAGGGCTCCCGGGTGGTGTACACGGTGAATCCATTTTGATACGGAATCACTTCTCCGTGGAGTTTGTCGGCCGATCCGGCATAGAATTCGAAATAGCGGGCGACGAGTTTTGCGTCGGCCCGGGCCTGGGAAAGAGGTTTTCCGGCATCAGCTGACTCGAGTTGGGCCAGTTCCTCGGCATGCTCGGCTAGTATCTGAGACACTTTATGAAGCAGCCGTCCGCGTTCTACGGCCGGAGTCTCGCCCCAGGCCCCTTCAAACGCATTTCGGGCGGATTTAACCGCTTCATTCACGTCCTTTTCGCCACTTCGGGCAATTTTTCCAATCACTTTATCGTGCGAAGGGTTCACCATATCCAATGTTCCCAGCGACCCATCGACCCATTTTCCGTTGATGTAATTCTGTGCTTTACTCATGCTAACTCCTTCGTTTATTCCTGATTATTTCAAATTTCTTGATGGTGTGTTCCAGTGCAATGTCGGAATTTCCTCGGCAAACTTAAGCTCCTTAAAAAGCTCGAACAGTTCGGTTGAGGCGTCCTCGGCGAGTCCGGCATAGGCAAAGTTGCCCAAAACCTTCGATTTCAGCTCATCCATTGTGACTGGTTTTTCCGGATCTCCCTTGGCGGCGAACGTTTCGTCGCGAAATATCGACCCATCGTTTAGTGTAATTTCGACCGCAGAACCCCATTCTGAGGGATACTTCGCATCAAATACGTCATCGACCACGACCTGTGCGCTTTTAACCAACGGATGATTTCGAGTTTCTTCGAGTCGGTCGCCCTCGAAATCGGGCAACTGCGGAAATCCGTTTAACAGAGCCGTTACCACGCAATATTGAATACTAAATTTAGCCGCAAATGTAGTTTCAGGTGCATTATGATCGGTAAATCTGCGCGAAGTGTCGTAGGTAAAGATTTTTATTGACTTAATTCCATTCGATATTCCAACATCCTCTTTAAGCAATTTCTCCCTCAGTGCGAGCGCCACGTCAATCGCCGGATGCGTGTGCCGACACGATGGATACGGCTTGATGGAGGTTTCGGCAATTCGCCAAACGGATTTCCGCTCAGTTACCTTTTCCGGACTCGGGTTCGGACAAAAGCCCTTATAAAAGCCTTTATCGCCTTCCAGAATGAATTCTGGTCCGGTGAAGTCGCGCATAGCAAGCAACGCGGCTTTAATTCCAGCCTGAGCGGCATGACCGGCATGCAGATGTTTGCTCATGCTGGCGTCGGTGTTGAATTGCCACAATCCCGAGGCTTGCGTTCCGGCATTTCCCAAAGCCCAAACCCACTGATTTTCATTCAGCTCGAGTAAATACGCTGCCGCTGATGCAGCTCCAAAAACGCCCGCAGTTGCGGTATTATGAAACACTTTATAATGCTCAGATCCGAGCGAATCACCGATGCGAATCATGGTTTCGTAGCCAACAACCACAGATTCCAGCGCAATTTTACCAGTTAAATCGAGGTGACGAGCTAGTTCCAAAGCAACTGGAATCACCACACAAGCCGGATGCGTTACCGAGCTTCGGTGCAAATCGTCGGTTTCGGTTATGTGCGAGAGCGCGGCGGCAAGAAACGCCCCCGGTTCCGGACCACAATCCCCGATTAATCGCGAATATTCGCGGAGTTTCTGTCCTTGGGATGTTATCCCTCCGCCCATATACGAACCTAAGAAATCCAGGGTATAATACGTGGCAATATCCAGGTCATCGCTGGTAATTAGGCGATCTTTCAATTCTTGAACCAGTTGTCGTGTGAGTGAAACACTCATCTATTTTCCTCCCAAGTTATCGATGCTTTCATAGCAATATTGTTTTCAGGTCCGAGAACCCGGCATTCTGTCATCCCGCTGGTGTAGTCCCCCCCCTCCTCAAACGCCCCTCCGTCCTGGCCAACAACATGCACCGTTTCGCCCAGGAAAACCGGACCCATAGCCCTGTAACTCACCATCGTCACGCACCTACCCGGGAACTCAAGCCGAAAAGACTCCATAATTTTGTGCAAAAGCAGCGGACCATGAACCACCAGATTCGGGTAACCTTCCACATTCCGGCAATAGTCTGCATCGTAATGAATCCGATGCCCGTTGAACGTAATGGCCGAAAACCGAAACAACTGCACCGCGCTTGGCGTCCACAGATGCGTCCAATCGGAGTCAACATCATTCACCAAAGTTCGCTTCGGGGCTGAGCCACCCTCCTCCCGATACACGATGTGTTGCTCTTCGTCGATGCAAATCTCCCGGCCGCTTTCAACCCGATGAACAACGGTCACGAAACACAACTCACCCGACTTGCCACTTTTGGGTACTATGGAGGTGATAGTGGAGGTTTTCGTGGCTGGGTGACCCGTTCGCAACGGTTTCAAAAACTTTACCACGCCTCCGGCCCACATTCTGCGCGGAAGCGAAATGTCGGGCAAGAATCCGCCCTTTTTGGGGTGACCATCCTGGGCCAGCTCCGATAACGGCTCCATCGGAGTGAAGTAAAACCAATGGGCGCAGGGCGGTAGCGGATCATCTTGCAGAATTCGGGCCGCATCGGAGTCCATTGTAGCCGCGAAACGTTTCATTGTCTCGGTGCACATCCCGTCGTACGACTGACGCGCCTTGCCTATCCATTTTGAAACATCATTCATAGCTAACTGAACTCCTGTCGAAGTTGAGATTCGTGTTCGCCAAGTTCGGGAATCCGGCCGAATGAAGATTTGTAGCCTTCAAAACGCGCCGGACGGTCGGCGATGTGTAATGCTCCAGCCTCGGAGTCGACCTCGGTTAACCTCAGTTGAGGGTGATTTGCAAAATCTGCGAGGGTGTTGAGGCGGGCGTAGGCAATGGAGCCTTTTTCGAGCCTATCGATGGCAGTTTCGTGATCCAGTTTCGAAAATACCTGCTGAATGGTGCTGTTTAACACATCCCGGTGCTCCACCCGAAGCGAATTACGCGTGAATCGCTCATCTGTCGGACGAATCGCTCCGCCTAGCACAACTTCGCACAGCCGGACCCATTCGCGCTCGTTTTGAATTGAGATAACGACTTCTTTTCCCTCGCTGGTTTTGAACGGACCATACGGAGAAATCGCCGCGTGATGAATTCCTGTGCGCGATGGGGGTTTGTTGGCATACTTTTGATGCAAATATGGCACCATCATCCAGTCGGCCATGCAATCGAACATGGAAATCTTGATTCCAACGCCTTCGCCGGTTTGATTTCGTTCTAGAATGGCCTCCAAAACTGCCGAATACGCGTGGGTTCCGGCCGATATATCGGCAATTGAAATCCCAACTTTAGCCCGAACTTCGCCGTCTCCGGTTACATCCACGAGTCCGCTTTCGCACTGAACCAAATTGTCGTACGCTTTCATGGTGCTATACTCACCCTCTTCTCCGTAGCCTGAAATATCGACGGTTATGAGGCGCGGATTTCGTTTTCGGAGGGACTCCGAGTCGAGTCCGATTTTTTGCAACGCCCCGGGAGCCAGGTTTTGGATAAACACATCCGCTTTGTCGATCATGGATAGAAAAATCTGCTGATCGTCTTCGGATTTTATATTCAATCGGATGGATTCTTTGCCCCGGTTTATCCACACGAAATACGTCGCGAGTCCGAGAACGGCTTCGTCGTACTGACGGGCGAAGTCTCCGGTGTCGCGCTCAATTTTGATCACGCGGGCCCCTGCATCAGCTAATCGGCAGGAAGCATACGGAGCAGAAACAGCCTGCTCGACCGATACTACCAAAATTCCGTCTAATGGCCTGAATTTTTTCATGTTGTCTGATGGTGATTAATACGAGCGTGGTAGTCCGAGTACATGTTCGGCCAAAAACGCCAGAATCATATTTTTGGAAATTGGCGCCACCTGATACAATCGGGTCTCCCGAAACTTGCGTTCGATGTCGTAGTTGGCATCGAATCCGCGGCCTCCGAAGGTTTGCACGGCGACGTTTCCGGCCTCCCAGGATGCTTCTGATGCGAGCAAAAGGGCCATATTGGCTTCTTCGCCGACTTTCTTGCCCGACTCGAACATAGCACATCCTTTTTTAACGACCATTTCGGCGGCTTTCATCGAGGCGTAGGCCCGGGCGATAGGAAACTGAATTCCCTGATTCATGCCAATGGGTCTGTCGAACAGCTCTCGTGTGTTGGCCCAATCGGTAGCACGCTCGATAAAAAATCGGGCATCACCAATACATTCGCCAGCGATTAGCAACCGTTCTGCGTTCATGGAATCGAGGATGTACCGAAATCCCTTGCCTAATTCTCCGACAAGGTTTTCATCCGGCACGAACAAATCATTTATGAAAATCTCTGTGAGCGAATGATTCATGGTGGTGCGAATGGGACGAATATCCAGCTGACCGTTTTCCTTGGCTTCCTTCATTTCAACGATGAAGATGGAAAGTCCTTCGGTTTTCTTCTTGACCTGGTCCAGAGGCGTTGTTCGTGCTAAAAGCAGCATCAAATCGGAGTACATCCCCCGTCCGATGTAGAATTTGTGTCCGTTGATTTTGTATCCGCCGGGGACTTTTTCGGCGAATGTTCGCAACTTGGTGGTGTCGGTGCCGGTGTGCTCCTCGGTGACGCCAAATACCTGAAGCCGGAGTTCGCCGGTGGCTACTTTCGTGAGGTAGCGTTGTTTCTGATCTTCGTTGCCATGACGAAGCAACGTGCCCATGGTGTACATCTGGGCGTGACACGTCCCGCCGTTGCAGCCGTTGGCCTGAATTTCTTCCATAATCGCGACCGCCTCACTCAGAGAACGCCCCTCTCCGCCATATTCTTCCGGAATAAGCACCGATAGCAGTCCGCTGCGACTAAATTCATCGACAAATTCAGACGGATACGTTCGGTCGGCATCCAGTTGTCGCCAATACTCATCGGGATATTTACTGGTAATTTCGCGCACCCGGGCGCGCAGCTCTTCATAATTTTGTTCTAAATCAATTTTCATAACTATCTGATTTAATTTAGTTAAGAAGTGAGCTTAGTATCGCTCCATTCGGTCAATTAATTTCAATGCCTGCAGCAAAACGGGCTTTTCAACCACTTTACCCTTGAATGTCGCCACTCCGGTTTGAGCCGATTCAAACGCCTTAATCATTTCTTTGGCGTCGGCGATTTCGGCCTCGCCCGGTTTGAAGCAATCGTGTATGATGGCGACTTGTTTCGGATGAATCGCGGCACGTCCGTCGTAGCCCATGGCCCGCATCCGGACCGTTTCGGATTTTAGTCCGTCTTCGTCGTTTAGGTCGAACCACGGCATGTCGATGCAGCCTTTTCCGGCACTTCGAGCCGCCCTCAGCATTTCGCTTCGATACACATACAATGGCTCCCAGGACCGCTCACAGCCCAATTCTGCAGCTAAATCGATCCCGCCGAAAACGGCGCATGGAACAAGCTCGTGAGCCATTACATGCTCCAGCATATCCCAAACCTGCAATGTCTCGATGATGGGAATCAGCGGAATCATCACGTTCAGGTCTTCCATCCAATCTCCTACAATATCCAGCTCCTCCGGACTCGTAACTTTGGGTAGCATAATGGCATCGGGCAGGACTTCCGTGTCGATAATCGACAAGAAATCGACCAGACCATCAATCAGGCGCACCGAGTTGATTCGCACGCCGATCAGGGTTTCATCATCGGATGATCTTTTCTCGAAAAACTGGGTAACAGCCTGTCGCATATCGTCTTTTTGGTCGGGCGCAACGCTGTCTTCAAGGTCAATAATAATTAAATCTGCACCTGAGGCCTTAATTACGTCAAGTTTATCAAGTTTCGTTGCCGGCACGAAAAGCAACGATCGAATAGTGGATAAATCCATGGTTATACGCTCTCCAAAGCTAAATTTTTAATGGTAGTCTGAAGCTCCCGTCGACGCGCGAGTCGGTAGGAGTTTCCAAAATGTTCTTCAATAACAGGCCAGTCATCACTCGGGTAACCCTCAACGGGAATTACCATAATTCGAAAGTAACATAATTGAGGCTCTCTCACCGTAATTTTATGCTGTTTGAGTAATTTATTTCGATTTATAACAATTGATGTGAGCAGGTCGAAGGCTTCATCAGACGCCATTTCGGGGGTTAAACGCGGCTTGATGACGATGTTCTCGGGAACATCTTTTTGCTGCGACTCGGGCAAGTGCTCAACACGCTGCCTCATAGGACGAACCGAGTCGACGGCTACCAAATCGGCATGAACTTGTCCGCTTCGGAGCATGGTGTCCATTTCGATTGTTGCCGCACACATAAACCACGGATACCACAAAAACACGGGTTCTTTGTAAACCGGTTTCCTCAGAAATGTTCTGAGGGGGTAGAGTTTTTTGATTTGATGCTGAATCTCAGAAGTTGTCCAAACCTGAGGCTCAACACATGGAATCATCATAGTTAGTTGTCCAATGGTTCGCGAACCGGGCTAAAGATTTCGTTAAGGTCGGACTCATCCATGGGTTTGGTGAATAAACTGACCACGACCATAACAATACTCGCCAGAATAACACAGACACCGGCTGCTCCGAACGGATTTTGCCATCCAATTCCGACATAAATTATCGCGTAGGAAATTACACCCGTTAGAAACGAGGCAATTGCTGCGGTTGGCGTAGAACGACGCCAGATGGAACCGATAACGAGTGGTCCGGCCGCACCAGACATGATGCCACCAACCCCTACCCACAGCAACACAGCGAGAAACTCCGGAGGGTTCCAGGCCAGCGCAATGGCAACCAGAACCGTGCCAATGGTAGCAACTCTGGAAATGCCCAAGGCATATTTGTCGATTTCAGAGTGGGATTTTTTCGGATGAATGCGTTTTGCGAAGGTTTTTCGGTATAAATCGTTACTAAATATTACCGCCACCGAAACGAAAAGTCCGTCTGCCGTACTTACAATGGCCGACAGAATTGCAATTCCTAGGAAGCCAGCTAATGCCGGTGGAAATAGCTCTACGAAAAGCGCCGGAATGGCTGCATCCGGACGTAGTTCAGGACCGAGAAGCGCCCGGGCGTGGAGTCCGCCAAGGACCGCAAAACCAAGTATGGATCCGATCGGAATCACTAATAAAAGAAACGTTCTCAGTTGTTTTGAGTCTTTCAGAGCAAATGCTTTGTTTCCGATGTGCGGATTCATGGCGAAGGGCAAATGCGCGATAAACATCAGCATTACCAATATGAAACTTCCGAAAATCGGGTCACCGGGCGAGAAATAGTTGCTCCATCCCAATGTTGAGTCCTGAGCTTCGAGCGAAGCATTGATTGCAGAAACTCCTCCCCCGTCGAATCCGACGCCAAATATGAATAAACCGGTAATCAGTATGGCAATCAGGAGCATTAGTCCGCCCTGAAATGCGTCGGTGAGGATATCAGCGTGAGAACCGCCGATCGTAATATAAATTCCGATTACCAATACGGTTACGATTACGCCAAGGCGATAATCCACCCCCAGAAGGACTTCAAATGTGGTAGCGGCGGCAACGACCTGGGCGGCGATGTAGTAAATTAGCAGAAGCGACAGCAATGCGAAGCCGATGCGCAGGAAGTCGCTGTTAAAGCGCTGACCCAGAAACTCGGGCAGGGAGTTCGAGCGAAACATGTCTCCGGCTCGTTTAATAAGCTGTACAGAAAGGATTAATCCGATGTAAATACCGATGGGATAAATCGCGGGATACCAAAGCGCCGGAAATCCTTTGGAGTAGGCCATTCCCGGGATTCCCATAAATGTGGCTCCACTTGCGACGGTTGAGGCTAAGGCTAAAACTAGTAACCAGGGGCCGTACGACTTACGGGCTACAGCGAAATCCTCGTCTGTTTTGGTTTTGGTCATGGCGTAGATGCCAAGTCCCATGGTTCCGGTGACGAAGAATATGAGCCAGAACCAAGCCCAGTTACCAATGCTAAAATCTTCCAATTTCAGGCTCCTTTAGATGTTAAGTCCAGTCTTCTTTCTTATACACGTAGGTCATCATAACGACCCAGTAAATGGCAATGATGACGGCAAGTAGGGAAAGTAGATTCATGATGTTCTCCTTGTGGAAAAAAAATGTGCCGGCTGTTTTTGGCAACCGGCACACGTTTAATACCTGAATATGTTAGTCGTAGTACTGAGGGAGTTGTTTGAGGCTGTCGTGCATGTCTTTTGAGTGACTCAAAATGATTTGACCTCCTTCGATATCGCGAATGAGTTTCATACGCTCGATACTCTCCATGGCATACTGAACATTCCAAACGATTCCGGGTACTGTTCC
>JAIUMT010000114.1 GCA_022565415.1 Balneolales bacterium
AACTGAAAAGCTGGACTAAATTAATCGAATTCAGCAGAACTTGAAATCTGATCAGGACCGCCTGACGGAGTTAAATAGTGATCTCGCGGCGGCAAAAGAAGCAACGGCAAATAAATCGTTTTTCGAACTGGTTAAGTCGCTTAAAAAGGCCGAAACTGAGTTTTCAGAGGTCAAAATTGTACACGACGCATTCGATATGCACATGCCTCACGTTCGTCAGGACGATTTCGACGAAGTTTCGAGGTTAACCCAAAAGATTTCGGAACTCGAGAGAACGATTGGCGATGCATCGACCAACTTGGAAGAAAAGCGAAAGGCTTTACACGAGTTGAATCTGCCGGATGAGGGTATTGGTCGCGATACGCTTGAGGAGTTGGGTCAGCGCTCGGAAACTATCAAGCAATCCGAGAATGAAATTCGCAAGAATGAAACCCGATACGATGAGCTTCATTCTAATTGGAAGTCAGCCCTGAGCAACATCGACCGCGACGCCGCTGCCGATAACCTGAGAAATATCCACTCGAACGATCTCAGTAATTTCGAAAACACCATCCGAAACGTCATGCAAAATGATGGAGAAAGGGTGGTGCTTGAGCGAAGGCTGGCTAGTTTACAAGGTGAAGTAGAAAAAGCTGGTACAACTGAAGATGCTGGTAAGTTAAGAGACGGGCTCACGGCATTGTCGATGTGGTTGCAGCAGTTTAATCCGTCGCCCGGAATCAAAGCTTCCTTTTTGTGGCTAACAGCCTTGGCGGCATTGATAACAGCGCTTGCTGTTTGGCTGGTTGGACCGCTTGGACTCCTCGGACTCGCATTCGTGGCGGTGTGTGTAGTTTTAGGACTGAAATCCGCTGATGCATCCTCAAACGATGCCACGTCAGTTCGCGTGAAAGACTTCGAGCGGTCCGGGCTCACTCCGCCCAAAAAATGGACATCAGATCAGGTAATTGTCCGAATAGAGGAGTTGTACGCATCGATTGGCACCGCTTCACATCTTGGCGACCTCAAAAATCAACTCGAATATATCTCGCTGGAATTGAAACGAGTCGAAGAAAAGAACGCTCCATTGCTGAAGCAAATCGATGCATACAAAACGAGCCTCGGCGTGCTGTCTTCCGATATTAAGTCGACAACGGATCTGCACTACCTCATAACTGAGATTTTGAGATGGAAGTCGCTGGATGACCAACTTGCCGGAATTTCTAAGGCGAAGCATATTCTTGATGCGGCTTTTGACAGCGATCTTGTCGCTTTTAACACGATGCTTGCTAAGGTCACGCCCGGAAACGTGGCCACAGATGGGGACTCTGCTAAGGCCCGGTACAGCAATTTGAGGTTCTTGGCTGAAAAGAGGGTGGAGTTGAAATCGGAGCTAGCGCAAATCGAGCAACGCCTGCATCAGGCCAAAAACGATAAATCTGAGTCAGAAAAGGCATTAAATTTCATTTTCGAGCGTCTTGGAGTAGTTGATGGGGATTCTGAAAGGGTTCGTAAGTTGGTTGAGCGACTGGAAGATTTTAAAATGGTCCATTCGCGGCTTGAGTCGTGTCGTTTCGCGGTAAGTGCTGCCCGAAAACAGGTCGAATTCCACGACCGGTACTCTGATTTCTCTGCCGGATTAGACGACTTGAGCGACACAGAAATTCAGTCACAAATCGAAGAATCTGCGCGGAAGTCGGATACGCACGACGAGATATTAACGCAAATAAACACGATTGAGGCCAAAGTCGCCGATACGGCTTCCCAATCGAGCTTAGAAAAAGCGTTAGTAAATCGCGAAAATGCCCTACAATCACTAGGTAAAGCTGCCAGAAAAAATATTCAGTCGATAGCCGGTGATCTACTCGTGAGCCATGTAAAATCGCGGGTCAGTAAAACGAATTTGCCCGAAGTGTTGCGCAAGGCCCAGCAAATTTTCAGCGTAGTAACCCGCGGGAATTACGAGCTTCGCGTGACAGAAAACGAGCCACCCGAGTTTTTTGCCTGGGATACAGTCTCCTCGGTCGGACTCAAACTCGACGAGCTTTCCAGCGGAACACGGATTCAGCTCATAATGGCAGTGAGATTGGCCTTCATCGAAACTCAGGAAACACAGGTCAAATTGCCGATTTTAGCCGATGAACTTCTGGCGAACAGCGACGACGAACGCGCCGATGCCATCATTCAGACCTTCATCGAACTGAGTGCTTCAGGCCGGCAACTGTTTTATTTCACGGCCCAGGCCGACGAAGTGGCAAAATGGAAACATCGACTTGAAGAAGCATCGGTCGATTTCAACGTATTTCTTCTCAACAAACTGGCAAAGAGCCCGACTATTGATATTAACCGCAAACTACCCGAGTTCAACATGTCAGATCCAATAGCAAAACCTGATGAAAATCAGTCGTACAACCGATACGTTAAAACCCTAGACATCCCGCAGTTTTATCCGATTTTGGATGAAATCGACGAACTTCATGTCGCCTACTTGCTCGATGATTCCCAAATGCTATATGAGTTGCTCACTGCCGGAGTGAATAAGTGGGTTCAGCTCAAAAATCTGCACACAACTGGATCGTTGTCTCACATCATAAATCACGACCAATTTGATCATCTGGAGAAGCTTACCAAATCGGTTAAAGAATACATCAGACTTAGCTCAATCGGCTTAAATGGAACTATCGATAGGGAAGTTTTGGTAAATTCGAACGCGGTGTCGGATAAATACATCGATAAGGTTTGTGAGGTGCTTGAAGAATGCGAGTATGATCCGTCTGCGTTGTTGAATGCGCTAAGTGAGGGTAAAGTAACAGGATTCAGAACGGCTAAAAGAGAAGAACTTCAAACATATCTGGAATCAAACGGATGTATTGATCTTCGCGAACCACTAGATGATGACTCCATCAACACGAAAATCAAACTGTATCTGAACGAAATAGCTCTGGATCAACAGGATTTTGCTAAAGTTTTAAATAGGGTATTAGATTCTATAGGAAGAAATTGATGATAAACTTTCGTGGAGATGGATTATTTTAAATAATACATCAAAATAAGACGTAGAGGCCTCACCCCAAATTAAACGGAATGTCACCATGAAATTGAAAATATTCGGTCTTACCATAGCGCTGTTATTTACAGTGTTTTCTGTCGAAACCCAAGGGCAGACCAGAAACCCGTTTCTATCTGCATCACCCGAAGAACTCGGATTTTCATCGGAGCGGTTACAGCGACTTGCCGACATGCTGCATAGCTACTCCGAAGAGCAGAAAATGGCCGGAGGAGTAGCGCTGGTTTTGCGTGACGGATATGCTGTTTTCTACGAATCTTTCGGGAAACTTGATGTCGAATCGGATATCGACATGCCTAAAGATGCCATGTTCAGAATCGCCTCACAAACCAAAGCGATCGTAAGCGTTGGTGTGATGATGCTTCAGGAGGAGGGGCTTCTGCTAATTGGAGATCCTGTGGGCAAGTACCTGCCCGAATTCACGCAAACGAATGTCGCCGTGGCTAACGATAACGACGGATACGATGTGGTCCCGGCCAACAGATCCATCACAATTCGGGATTTGCTAATGCACACCTCGGGATTTAGCTACGGATACGGCACGGCGATCGACGAGTGGCGCGAAGCCGGGTTTTTGGGTTGGTATTTGTCTGACAGAGATGAACCAATTCGGGATTTGGTGCGACGAATTGCCGAATTACCGGCCGAATCTCATCCGGGTGATCGATTTGTTTATGGTTACTCTACCGACATTCTGGGTGCATTGATTGAAGTGGTAAGTGGTCAGAGTCTGGATGTTTTTCTAAAAGATCGAATTTTTGATCCGCTCGGAATGACCGACACACACTTTTTTGTGCCTCAAAATAAAGCCAACCGCATAGCAACAGTGTACTCGGCAACCGAAAATCGAGGTATTGTTCGCGCTCCTGAGCCGGGTGCAGGCGTAGGACAAGGCCACTATCTGATGGGACCACGCACTACGTTTTCAGGTGGGGCCGGACTTGTATCTACAGCAACGGATTATGCCCGATTTATGCAGATGATGTTCAACGGTGGAGAGTTTCTAGGACAGAGGCTTTTGAGTCCGACTACAGTAGAACTTATGACAGTTAATCATCTTCATAATATTGAATTTCGCCCTGGAGTAGGAGTCGGACTTGGTTTCGATGTTGTTACCGACCTGGGAGCACGCGGAATTCCGGGCGCTGTTGGAGATTACGGCTGGGGAGGCGCATACCACTCAACATATTGGATTAGTCCGCAAGATGGTCTGGTTGTGCTGTTCTTTACCCAACTCATACCGGCAACCGGATCCGATATTCACGGAAAATTCCGAACCTTGCTGTATCAGTCATTAATTGAATAAATCAATATGAAATCTATTTCCGATAGTCAGATGAAACGAACGGGTTTGTTAATCTTGGCAACAGCGCTGATACTCACATGGATAGCCCTCAGAATGCCAATTCAGACAATCATTGAGCCCGTTTTCGTACACGGGATTTCATTTGTACTGGGATTACTCGGACTGTTTTTCTTGCTACGACCCTTTGTGTCACGCACCGTATCATTTGTAGGTGCGATAGTATCATATCTGATGCTGGTTGGATTGAGCATGTTTGGTGTTAATAATCCGGAACTCATGGAAGAATGGGGTGGTTATGGAATATTAATGGTGGGGATTTTGGCCGGTTTTGCCAAAGTTTTCTTGCTCTTAGGAGTATCCCACATTTTATATCCCAAAAATGACCCTGAAAAAGCCAAATCAAACGTTGAATCTATTCAGTGAAATAACCCAGGAGCCGACTAATTTACTGCCCTATGACGGTACGGTAGTATATTTTGGCAGAATACTGGATTCCGAATCCATCAATGCGTTTTATAATCAGCTTCTCGGCGAAATACCCTGGCAATCGGATGAAGTAATGATGTTCGGCAAACGAATTGTTATGAAACGGAAAATGGCTTGGTTTGCTGATGATGGCATTTCCTATACCTATGCTAGTTCGCGAAAAGAGGCGTTGCCGTGGACCGAAACATTACTCAAGCTCAAGCAAATCGTTAGTGATGCAAGTGGGCATACCTATAATTCATGCTTGCTAAATCTGTATCAGCATGGCGAACAGGCCATGGGCTGGCACTCCGACAACGAAAAGCAACTACTCAAAAACGGTGCAATTGCATCGGTAAGTTTAGGAGCAGAGCGAAAATTTGCATTCAAACACAGAACAAACGCAGATAGAGTAGACGTTGTTCTGGAAAATGGAAGCTTGCTACTGATGAAAGATGAAACGCAGCAACACTGGTTGCATCGACTGCCACCGACAAAAAAAGTAAAATCTCCTCGAATTAATCTTACATTTCGAACCATACTGCCATGTTAAACTGGAATACTATACTATTATTTGCCAAGAAAACTAACCCCGAGCCAGACAGACGTGTAGTTAAGTCCGATTCGGAATGGAAGCAGCAATTAACATCCGAACAATTTCGGGTTACCAGGCAACATGGCACAGAAAGGCCGTTTTCTGGTGAGTATTGCACTGTTTATGATCCGGGTATTTACGGATGTGTTTGTTGTCGAACACCGCTATTCGATAGCAATGAGAAGTTTGAGTCGGGTACGGGGTGGCCGAGTTTTACGTTACCGCTAAAGGATAATGTTATTAAATATATTGTCGATACCAGCTTTGGAATGACACGGGTTGAAACATTGTGTAATGTCTGCGATGCGCACTTGGGACACGTTTTTCCGGATGGTCCACAGCCTAGTGGACTGCGATATTGTATGAATTCTGTCTCGCTTGTTAAGCTGAAATAGGCTCGTAATAATTATTTTTTTGCAAAGAACCTGACTTCTATTTAGTTTCATGAAAGGGGAAATCCGTCAAAAAAAAGGGGCGGATTTAGCACAGCTCTGGGGTGCTTATCAAATATCAAAATTAGATCGTCAATACATCTATGAAAAGCAAGATTCGCTTAATCACGGCTATAGCTGTGACTTCGATAGCGTTGCTGTGTGGTTTTACTTCAACAGCTGATGCGCAGAACGTTGTTCTGGAACCAACTAAAGCAAGAAATTCTAATGGCGATTTTGTAACCAGGCTTTTGGTGAAACAAGATCGGGCAGTTCGCATAAACTGGTCTACACCAGCAAGCACGCCACTGGATTTATCCGGCAGAAATGCATTCTTGAAAATTGGTACATTACCAAACAATTATTCCTTTCGACAAATAGCACTTACAGGTACTCAGCAAGATTTTAGGCCTAACTTGGAAAATCTACCCCCTGGAAGATACTATGCCCGAATTACGAATGCACCGGGCACGCGTATGGCATCAATTTTAAGTGCTTTTAGCAACGATCCAAGTAACATTCTCTACTCGAATGAAATTCAGATCATTGTTGAGTCGCCCACCGCTGCATTCGCGATTGCGCCACGTGGTGACATTACGAACTCAACTCCGACTTTCAGCTGGGAACCAGTTCCGGGGGCCGTCGGGTATTGGATTATACTCTCGAGCACCCCTTTTCGAATTGAAGATAACGATGGCGATATAAGTATTACTGGTGTGACTGGGGTTTGGCAATACATGACAACCCAAACCACCGCGACTTATGGTGAAATTGTAGACGCTTTTCCGGATGAGCCTCCTCCGTTGAATGATGGTCAGGAGTACAGCTACACAATTTTAAACTTGTATGAAGAAGAAAACCCTGTCTATGTAAGTCCAGTATTTGGCGGAATTATACCATTTCGATATCGAAATCCAGATGCTCTTGCACGGCCAGTTTTACAGTCCCCTGCGAACAATGCAGCATTTAACAACACACCACTAATTACGTTTAGATGGAACGAGGTCCCGGGGGCTACAAACTATACAGTAAGGTTATCGAAGCGATTGACCCAATCGGGGGCTGAAGTCACGCTGCCTATTTGGTCTACAACAACCACGAATACCCTCGTCGATTTCAATGCCAGTGGTGCACTGGAAAACACATCGTACATGTGGCAGGTTATTGCAAACGACGATTTCGGACGGGGATCTACGAGTGTACAGCGTGAATTCAGATATCAGGTTGAAACCGGCCAGTTTGAAGTAGTTACTTTTAATGCAGCTGATGGTTCGGTCGTTACCGGGGTTGAAATTAAAGCACTTGCCGTGAGTGGCGGATCCACTTCTGCGGTGTCGTACTTAAATCAGACGGGTTCTGTTAATGATTCATTAGTTGTAGGAACGTACGAGTTTACCGCCATCAAGAACGGCTATCGCGATGCTGTTCAAACGGCAATTATAAGAGATGCTCAATACACGTATGTAAGGATGGATCTGGAACCTTTGCCATCAGGAATATCGGGCAGAGTTCTCGACAATACCGGTCAGCCTGCTTCTAATGCCACAATTGAAACTACAAATTTATCTACATCAGAACGGTTTACAGTCACGACTAACACGAACGGTGATTTTAATCAATCTCTGCAACCCGGGTCGTACTCCGTTATTGCCAGAAAAGCTGGATTCATTGCATCTGGTACACGCTTTTATGATTTAGCTCTAGGTGAACAGGTAGATGAAGAGAGGACATTTACAATCCAAAATGACCTCGCAACTATATCCGGATTCGTTTTCAACCAATCGGGGAATCCAATTCAGCTGGCCAGGGTAACTGTACGACGAGGTACCACAGAGTTTGATGCTTTGACGAACGGTCAGGGCTATTATTCAATTAATGTTTCCTCGTGATCATGGTCTGTTCGAGCTCAGAAAACGGGTTTTGTGAGTCCACCTCCAAGCTCTGTAAGTGTGGGAGTGGGTGATAATGTACAAAATCAGAACTTTAATCTGCCCGCAGGTGCTAACCAGGTTTCTGGTACAGTTCGAAGAGTTGTTACCAATGCGGATGGTTCCACTGGTCTGGCTTCATTCGCTGGTGTTCAGGTAACGGCTGTTCCGACAGTCGGAAATCCTGTAACGACCGTCACAGGTAATAATGGACAATATTCGTTGAGTTTGCCGGCTGGAAATTACACTGTTCGACTAGCGCGAGAAGGTTTTACTCCCTCCGGACAAACATCTTTAAACTTAAGCATTACCGAAACAGTGACGGGTGTAAATTTTGAGCTTGTACCTAACCCAAGTTCAATATCTGGTAGAGTTAGTAATCCCGATGGCTCTGCAGTTGGTGAAGTTACAATTAACATTCCCGGAGTAAATTCTGTTGTTACGACCGCTTCCGGTACATATACAATTAGTGTTCCTGAGGGAACTCATCAAATTTCAGCTTTTCGATCGGGATTTGTTTCGCCAGCTTCACAATCTGTGGCTGTGTCGCCAGGACAAAATCTAACCGGAATTAATTTTTCGATGAGTGCAAATGCTGGCCAGGTTTCGGGACGAGTTACATCATCTGGGCAGGCATTGTCTAATGTGACGGTCACATCAAGATCCTTATCAACAAACGCTACGTTAACACAATCAACAAATGATGAAGGTCGTTTTACGCTTAGTGTGAGACCCGGTAGATATGCAATACAGGTAAGCAGACCAGGTTTCTTACCATCGCGGATTGATACAGTTAATCTGGGTCCGGGACAACAATTGACCGGGCTTAACTACTCATTAACGGAGAATCTAGCTCGTGTGAGAGGAACGGTTTCAAATAATGATGCACCCATGCGTAATGTTCGGGTAACCATCACACGACCGGATGATCCTACATTTGAACAATCGACCTTGACGTTAGTTAATGGTAGCTATTCGTTCGCGGTTCCGGCTGGGAATTCATACCGAATTCAGACTAGCATATCAGGATTCGGAAATAGAACGGTAAATACGAATGTGCTTCCTCCATCAACAACACCCGTTGAATTCAATTTCGAAATAACACCTAATCCCGCGTCTATTGCAGGTACGGTTCGAAATGAGTCAGGGGCGAATCTTTCGAATGTGCGAATCAGGGCGTTTGACTCAAATCAGTCGATCATGATTGATAGCACTGTAACAAGCTCAAACGGTACGTACTCGCTAGGTTTGCCTGC
>JAIUMT010000115.1 GCA_022565415.1 Balneolales bacterium
AACTCAAAACCATAGCAAAACTCTCGAGTCGTTCATTCTCGAAAAGCAATTAGAAAATATTACGCTTGTGGTGCACGACTTTGGCGGACCAATCGCATTAAACGTCGCCATCCAACACCCCGACAAAATCAAAAATGTGGTCATTCTGAATTCCTGGTTGTGGAGCAGCGCAAACGACCCCGATTTCATTAAACTGAGCAAAATTCTGAGGAGTCCGATTTTGCCATTTCTGTATCGTTATCTCAATTTCTCGCCTAAGTTCATTTTGCCGAAATCATTTGGCGACAAAAAGCTTCCAAATCGGCTGTTACATCAATACACCAAACCATTCGAAAATAAGTCACAACGCAACGGCGCATTGGCTTTTGCAAAATCACTATTGAATGATCAGGACTGGTTCGAGGAATTGTGGAATAAAAGGGATGCGATTTCTGCCAAGCCGACCTTGTTGATTTGGGGAATGAGAGATCCTGCGATAAGGCCTCATAATCTGGAAAAGTTTGAGCGTGGTTTTGCGAACACGAAAACCGTCCGGCTCGAAACCTGCGGACATTTTCCGCAAGAAGAAGAACCCGACGCCGTAATTACGGCAATTTCAGAATTTCTGGAAGAGAATAAGGCCCATTAAAAGGATTATAAACATCATTTCGGTTTCAGCATCGTTCGTATTTTACTTTGATCTGCTTTGAGCATGTTATGCTGCTCCTTAATCATCGAAAATTGCTGGGGGTTCATGTGCTCAGGTTCATCACCCAATACTTTTTGATAGGTTTCATCAGCTTGCTCTTCGCCGTATTCACACGATTCGAGGATAGCCTTGCGATCTTTTCCCGTAAGTGCGGATTTTACATCCATCCAGCCCCTGAAAAACTTACCCGATACTGTTGTTCCATCGGTTGCTTTTCCGCCAAGCTTGTTAATTTCGCTAACCAACTCTTGCTGGCACTTTTTGCTATTTTGTGCAAACGATGAAAATATCTCTCTTAAGTCAGTCTCGTCGGTGTTCTTAAAAGCATTCTCATATCCTTCAATTCTATCGTTGTTGATCTCCACAAGTTTGTTGATTGCGGCGATTGTTTTATCGTTATGCATGATGTGTTCTCTTATTTGATTTTCGTTTTATTCTCGAGATTAAAACAAAAAAAGGAATCAGGTCTGGGGCCATCATCCTTTTTTCGCTAACAGAGGTCTATCTGTGTATTTCTTGGGCGTTATTTTCTTGCCAGGTTTTCTCAAAGTACTCAGCGTCTTCATCGTTTTTAGGTTGAACACCCAACACGATATGGCCGTCTTTAATACCTGATTCATATAGTTTTGCGCGGTCTTTAGGAATTCCCCAACCGACTAATGCGCCAATAATTCCACCTGCAAGTCCACCGGCGCCCGCTCCTGCCAGTCCGGCCGCGATAGGCCCGGCAACGACAATTCCTAGACCTGGAATTACAACACTGGTTCCAATGGCAGCAACGCTTCCGGCAATAGCCCCCAAAGTGCCTCCGATTGCAGAACCTGCACCAGAACCTTCAGCGGCTTTGTTGCCCAATTCGGTCTCTTCTTTATTGTCAGAAAAGTATTTTTTATGCGTTTCTTTAGACATCACAAGATTGATTTCATCTTGTGTATATCCTCTCTCATGCATCGAATTGTAGGCATTTTCAGTGCTTCTTCGGTCGCGAAACATCCCTGTCAGCATGTTTTTTTCGGTTCTTGTATTCACTTCGTTCAGATTTTCATTTCTGTGTTCCATAATGATTCTCATCTATTTGTTTGGTTGTTTTCGAAATTTTGTAAAGAGATATTGCTAACTGCACATTCCAAGAAGCAACCAGATTGCACCAAAAACCACGATTGTGCTCAGGCATCCGCCACCTAGTTTCATGGCTCCATATCCTGCAAGTCCACCTTTTAGAAGTTTGCTCATGATGTTATATCAAGTTTGATTGTTTCTACGCCTTTGCCGAGGCTGCTTTCTCATTCACAGACTCCAAAGCTATTTCTGTCAGCTTTTTATCTGCCGCCTTTTCCTCATTGAGTGTCATTGCCAGAAGTTTCTCAGCGTCTCAAACCCAATGTCTCGGCAAAAACACGTAATGTTCCATACGTGGCGATTTCGTAATGCTCGATTTTTTGAGACGCAGCAATGATACCTGCATCGCACTTCGGACCTTTTTCACAGTCTTCTATCATTTCTTTTGCCTCGGCAATTAAACCCTCCATGGCATCGCACTTAACTGTAGCAGGCTTTTTGTCGATAGATTTAAAGACCTTAGCAAGTCGGGTAATTTGTTCGTGAGTTTCATCCAAATGATCAGCTAGTGCTAATGTCAGGTCTTCTGATGTGGCCAACGAAATCATTCTTGGAATTGCTTTTACCAGTGCTTTTTCTGCCCAAAGAATGTCTTTCAACTGTTCTTCGAACAATTCCAATAACTGAGGCTTTTTCTGTCCATCGTTTATGCCTTCCATTATTGACTTCGATTGATTCGTGGTTGGACTCTCTGATTTTGCTTGCATAACTCTTGATTATTTTCGTTAAGTAGGGTAAAACCCCATTCATTTCTTATCCGGTTTGATGGTGTTGGTATTCGAGTATGCAGTACCGGGGATACCGCCTACTTGGAATCCGTATCCAGAATTTCTTTGTGATGTGTTTCATTCACAATAGGCATTTCTCTCATCGGAGGCCCTTTCTGCTCATTCGGATCGTCCGGATTAGGCTGAATTTTCTCCGGATAGTCTGTGTCTTTCTTTTTGGGCAACGCAGGATTTTTGTCAGGATAGGATACAATACTCATTATCATTGGTTCCGTGATTAGTTTTAGAATATTTGGCTTATAACAAATCTTACCAATTGAAACGCGAATAGTATTACAAATTGCCTCAGTTTGTTTGTAAGACTTACAGAATCTGTGATATTTCTGTAAATTGGCTTCCAACGGGTTACACTACCCAACACCTCAACTACATTTGCTATGACTGGTTTCGGATTTCGCATCCTGATGCTCGCATGCGTCGTAAGCGCCTTCTTTATCACGAATTTGTCGGCCCAAGATCGGGTCGTAAAGGGGTACTACATGTATTGGAGCAAGGCTTCACTCCCACCATCACAGGTGCCCTGGGAAGACCTTACCCATCTCGCGAATGCATTTATCTGGCCCGACCAAAACGCCAACCTCATAATTCATCAGGCAGAGCATCCCGAGCTGGTGCAACGCGCCATCGATGAGGGAGTAATTCCAATAATTTCAGTAGGCGGATGGGGACAAAGTGATGCATTTTCGGGCATTGCGGCGAGTCCCGAACTTCGGGCGAAGTTCAATCAGAACCTGGTTGATTACATCTTGGCGCGCGGGTACGGTGGTATCGATTTGGACTGGGAGTATCCTGCTGCGGCCGACAAGCAGAACCTCACCTTGCTCGTTCGGGAGTTGAGGGAATTGCTGGATGAACAACCCGAGCACTACGAACTATCTATGGCCATGCCTTCTGTTGATTGGCGAAACGGATACGATGTAGGCGCTTTGAACAACTATGTAGATTGGTTTGGCTTGATGACGTACGACTTTCATGGTTCATGGACCGACAGAGCTGGTCATAATTCACCGCTTTACGCTTCGGCGAACTCCCAATGCAACACCGGATCCATACACCAAAGTGTTCTGCATTACCGTCAGAAGGGGTTGCCTCAAGATAAAATTGTAGTCGGATTGGCCAGTTATGGTCGGCAGTTCAACTCGGGAGTGCTTTGCGGTCTAATAACCGGGACGGCAAATAATGGAGCAGCAGTTCCCTATCATGAGGCCATGAACCGAATCAACAGTGGTTGGACCCGCGAATGGGATCCGATCAGCAACGCCGTATATCTTCGAAATCCGGACCAAACCAGAATTATTACCTTTGACGACACCACAACCTTCCGACTAAAAGCCGAATATATCGTCGAGAACAACTTGAAAGGAGCGATGGTTTGGGCATTGGGCTACGATAAGGTGGGAACAGAGCATCCGTTGATGGAGGTTCTGGGTGGATTGCATCGGGAGGTCGTTTCAACTCCAGATCACGGGGATGAAATTCCATCAGAATTCAAAGTGGATCAAAACTATCCGAATCCGTTTAATCCGTCGACGACGATAGTATATCATTTATCGGAGCAGCGTGAAGTCAATATTACCATACATGATGTAACCGGCCGACAAGTATCGGAGTTAGATCAACGTGTTCGTCAACCCGGCACTCATTCGGTGGTATTTGATGCATCGGCGCTGCCAAGTGGTGTGTATTTCTATACGTTAACGGCGAATGGGATAAGCTTAACGCGGAAGATGACGCTGTTGAAATAAGCACTCAGCATATGCGTTAAATGTTGCCATGATTCTTCTACCAATGAGATGGTTTCGGTAAGCAGAGTTATGTATTTTCCATCTTAGACCTATTGACACCAAAAATACAGCCGCTGAACACGACTTATTACGTTTCGTTTTTTCCAGATAATTACAAACCTACGACCTGTCATTCGTGAATAAAATCCGTTTACTAATTATTGAAGATAACCGTCTGCTACGGGATGGTCTTACAAAAGTGTTGAAAAACGAGCCCGATTTCGAGGTAGTTTCGGCACTGCAAACCGACGAAGAAATGCTAGCCCGCATTGAAACCGATGAGATTGACATCGTTCTGCTGGATTTGGGTTTACAAAGCTACGACAGTTTAGACGTGGTGAAGCTCATCAAGAAAAATGATAGCAACGTAGCTGTTGTTCTGATGGGACTTTTTGCAACACATTCAGAAGTTTTAGATTTCGTTGAATGTGGCGTGAAGGGGTTCATTCTGAAAGATGCCACGGTGAATGATTTTTTTACCACTATTCGCGCGGTTGCCAATGGCGAGAGAGTGCTGCCAGCATATCTTACGGAGTCCCTATTTGCCCAGATTATCGATAAATCGCTGGCCGAACCGGATATTAAGAAGACTATTCTGGAATCGGTGCAGTTAACGCAGCGGGAACAACAGGTGATCAAATTAATCGCAAAAGGCTTGTCGAACAAAGAGATTGCTCAGAAACTCTTTATTTCGCCTCACACCATAAAAAGTCACGTTCATAATATTCTCGAGAAGTTGACGCTAAATAGTCGAATCCAAATTGCATTGTACGCCCAGGGAAAGGACAACCCTCAGTAAGTTTTGTCGCCAAAGACCCGCCCAAAACATCCATTATTAGTAAAAAAACTATACTTCTTAGCCAAAATGCCAGTAGAAATGCTACGTATCTACAACAGCGCCAATACCGGTTTTTATGGTCATATCTCTATCGAAGATGTGCGTCGAGAAAATAATCAGATTTATTTTCAGTCAATATTCAGAACCAACGCCCTCCTCAAAAACACCCCTTAAATGATATATTCTGCCGGTTTGTGAATTAAATCTAATCCTTATCCATCCAAAGAGTTAGTCCCTCTTTCAACCCATTGGGCGATTACAATAGTTGCGAACTATCCGTAACCTATTTAACACCCAAAAAAGGACTACCCTTGAAATATTTCTACATACTTCTCTTTACTTTCGCCTTGATGTTCTCGGCGCAACAAGCTTCAGCACAGGAAAAAAGCTTCGGTCTCGGCGTAATGATCGGCGAACCAACCGGTATTAGTGCTAAACTTTGGACCTCCAACGACAATGCTTTCGCATTTGGATTAGGCTGGTCGAATTATCACCCACGCTACGACGACCGCGGAAGCCGCATTCACTTCCACATTGACTACCTATGGCACTCTTTCGACGCCATCCGCTCTGAAGAACGATTCGCATTTCATTATGGAATCGGTGGTCGTTTCAAAGACCGCGGCGGTGAAAACGGATCTGTTGCAGTACGTGGCGTATTCGGATTAAACTGGTTACCCCGTAACAGTCCACTAGACTTGTTTTTCGAGCTTGCCCCATCACTTGAATTGACCCCTTCTACTGGATTTGCAGTCGACGGCGCAATCGGTGCAAGATTCTACTTCTGATGACGACTTGATGAGAATGGTAAGTCGACAGCTTTATGACGACTTGCCAACCTCATAGCGACAAGAGGATGAAGTTTTCCCAAGTTTGACAGCTTAGGAACCTTCTGATGAAATCCTTGACAAACCTATGAATTGTCAACCTGACGACGACGAATCAATGACAACCTGACGACGACTCTTGTTAATCTTGCTAAGTATAGAACTTGGCAACCTCTTGACAACGATCAAATGACGTAGCAAGTCGACAACTTGACGGCTTGCCAAGCGATGACGACGCCCCGAACTCAAGCTTCTCTCAAATTCTCCAAAACACACCCACCTTACTCTATATGAAACTATTTACGATGTCTACATCAATAAATCGGGCTTTTGGTTTGCTAAGCATAAGCTTAGCCTTAACTCTAGTGATGTTCTCAACAGCACTAGCACAACCTTCAGTACCCGTGCTGCTTGCACCAGCCGACTCCGCAATTGGTCAGCCCCAAAATCTAACTCTAAGCTGGAATGCCTCTGCTGAGGCAAGCGTGTACACCGTTCAGGTTTCAACAGACGAAAACTTCAGTACACTGATTTTAGATCAGGCTCAAGTCGCAGATACTGTTCAACTTGTAGGTAACCTTCAACTAAACACCAGCTATTACTGGCGTGTGCGTTCGATTAGCGGTCAGGGAAGCAGCGATTTCTCAACTCAACAGATGTTTACCGTTTGGGAATCCACTCCTAACAGTCCGGCAATTGTAAACCTCGGAACAGCGGGCAACTTCGTGTTACTTGCTAAAACCGCGATTTCAACCGTACCTGCATCAGCAATTACGGGCGATGTCGGAATTAGTCCTGCAGCTGGAACATACATCACAGGTTTCAATCTGACCGATGCGACCGGCTTTGCAACAGCTACACAGGTTACCGGACGGGTTTATGCCTCAGATATGGCAAGTCCAACTCCATCAATACTTACTACAGCAGTAAGCGACATGGAAACAGCATTCACCGATGCAGCCGGACGCGTAACTCCAGACTTTGTTGAACTTCACGTTGGTGACCTTGGCGGAAAAACCCTCATTCCAGGTTTGTACAAATGGGGCAACACCGTAATCGCACCGACTAGCTTTGTAATAAATGGCGAAGCCGATGATGTTTGGATTTTCCAAATTGCAGGTGACCTGACCATCAGTTCTGGTGTGAATGTTATCCTAAGCGGTGGTGCGAAAGCAGAGAATGTATTCTGGCAAGTATCTGGCGAAGTAAACATTGGCACAAACGCACATTTTGAAGGAATCATCCTTTCGATGACCGCCATAAACATGAATACAGGTGCAAGTCTAACGGGACGTGCCTTAGCGCAAAGTGCCATAACACTCGACCAAAACGCCGTAACTCAGCCTACTTTTACACAGGCTACAAGTATCGAAGACGCTGATAAAACACAGCCTGGAACCTTCGTTCTTTCTCAAAACTATCCGAATCCGTTCAACCCAACTACATCAATCAGCTACCAGGTACCAGTAAATACTGAAGTTCGTCTTGAAGTGTACAACATGCTTGGACAAAGCGTCGCACTTCTGGTAAATGAGTCGCAAATGGCCGGACAATACACGGTTAATTTCGAGGCCTCAGCTTTATCAAGTGGAGTTTATATATACCGCCTCTACTCATCAGGTTTTAATCAGACCAAGAAAATGTTACTGATTAAGTAAAGATATCAGCCCGGATCTATAAAAAGGGTCCGGGCATTTTTTTTGCCCTTCTTTGACACTGACCACACTCAATACAACACACTTAATATGAAAAGATTCAATCTACTTACTACCGTTTTAATAGCCGGAGTTCTGATAACAAGTTGCTCGAAAGACAGCAATCCAGCTGGTGGCAACACCATCGAAATACCGATTCAAACCACGCTTCAAGCGGGCGTTAACTTGAATTCGGCGGCTAACTACGCGATTTTGGCCGGTTCCGAAATCTCGAACATCCCGACATCGTCTGTAACTGGGAATATCGGTATTAGTCCGGCTTCGGCATCGTTCATAACTGGATTTTCGATGGCTTACACCCCCGGTGAAGCTCAATCGACATCAGCTCAAGTAACCGGAAACATCTACGCTTCAGACTATTCATCTCCAACTCCAACAGTGTTGACAACTGCCCAAGGCGACCTGACCATTGCTTACAACAATGCTGCGGGAAGAACTTCAACCGACATCGTACTTGTTTCGGGAAACATTGGCGGATTGACCTTCACCCCGGGGCTTTATAAGTCAAGTGGCTCGTTGGAAATCTCATCAGGTGACCTCACGTTCGATGCAAAAGGAAATGCGAATTCGGTTTTTATCATTCAAGTAGCATCAACCCTGACCGTTACTTCAGGACGTAAAGTGATCTTGGCTGGTGGCGCAAAAGCTTCGAATATTTTCTGGCAAGTTGGAACATCAGCAACGCTGGGGACCACTTCAGTTTTCAAAGGCACTATTATGGCCGACCAGTCGATTTCCTTGGGAACTGGAGCGAGTATTGAAGGGCGTCTTCTTGCGCGCATCGCGGCGGTAACGCTTGAGGGAAACACGGTTGTGAAACCATCGTAAATTGCGACTTCGGGATCGGTTTTCGAGATTAATCTCTACCCCACGAAAGACCCTGGCTGACCAACATCAGCCGGGGTTTTTTGCGTTATAGCAGGTGGATCGTCATCGCGGAAGGCCATCTGTCATCGCGGAAGCCCATCTTGCATCGCGCTAAACCCTGAGTCATCGCGGAAGCCCATCTGTCATCGCGTACTTGATACGCGATCTCCTGATCAAACTCACATGTAATTCATGGGAGATCCCGCATCTCGCTACGCTCGTGCGGGATGACGCGGCACAACTACGCTCGTGTGAGAGACGCGGCACAACTACGCTCGTGTGAGAGACGCGGCACAACTACGCTCGTGCGGGATGACACAGCACAACGACGCTCGTGAGAGAGCCGCGGCACAACTACTCTGGTGTG
>JAIUMT010000116.1 GCA_022565415.1 Balneolales bacterium
AAATGGAGCAGCGCATCACGTGCGCGATGACAAAATAGAGCAGCACATCACGTGCGCGATGACAAAATGGAGCAGCGCATTAAGTGCGCGACGACAGAATCGGCGAAAATAGTTGATCTGGTCGCCTTTGGGCTAAATAGGTGCTCACAATGGCTGCGAGCGGAGATCCGAGAACGCCCACAAGCGGATCTTCGGTGTCCATGATGCACCGGTTTCGGGCGTCGTACTCGTTGGTAAGCAGAATCAGCAGCATGATTTCCTCCTCAGCATCGGGATCATTAAGTGCGCGTTTATCCAGTTCGCGCAGGGTATTACGATATTGCTGATATTGAGTCTCGTCCTTGATGACCGTGTATTTCAATGCACTCATGCTGATTCCCCCAATGTTATTGTAAGTTGTATGACTTCCTTACTTATATAGAGACGAAATCAGGGTAAATCTTACAAAACCTGCACAAGTTTCACGTATAAAGTTCGAAAAACCTACCAAGTTTTGTTGAATGTTCGGGCTCGTTTGATCGTATCAATTAGCTCATCAGCACTTTCATCTTCATCCCACCCGCCAAAAGCCAAATAAAAGTCACTTTTACCCTGTTCAATATCGGCTTTTACAGTATTGGTAAGCTTGGAAATTAGGTCCAATTTGTTCTGCATATTCATATTTCTCAACAGAGAAATGTAGCTGTCGGTAAGCTTTGTATTAATATCTGCTGCATCCATTCTAACCACCTTAATTTTTGAATTACCACTGGCATAACCAAGTTCTTATCACTAGAACGTGCCAATTCTCTATTGATTATGAAATATAACATCTTACCGAATTCATCAAATGTGCATCAATCGTTTTCGGCGGATACGTTTCGGATTTAATCTTTCAATCTCAGCTGCATCAATTTTGCACGTGTGATATGCTCATCAGTTACCTTAGTCATCCGCTCTAAACGGGCTTTCAATAAAGCTAAAGTGTCAGCTTTCTTCTCTTTAGTAGAAGTGTACCTTGAATCAACGCCATATTCAGCGTTTTCAAGCTCAGTATTATTGTTTTCATTCATAATCAATATTTCTACTATTTATCGTCTAATTAGGCGATATCTGAAAATATCGTGGGAATAGACGATACAATGACTTTCATATTACCAAACCCTCATCTATATAGGTAATCAATGTGGGAATAAACTATACTCTATATAACCAATAATTAGGTTTTCGTCTCATGTGAGCAATGGCCAAGATTTCCAACCCACCAGCAAAGTTAAAATAGATTATACTATGCTCAAACTTATCAAATACAAACCGACGAACACCACCACCTATTTCGTTACCAGATTCAGGTAATAAAATGAGCCGATCAATTGTTTCTTCAAAATCTATGATAAAGCTTAATCCAAGACTTGGCGCTTTTTGCTCATAGTATTGAACTGTTTCGTTCAATTCTTCTAGAGCTTCAGGGTGTAACCTTACCTTCACTCGAAAATCAGACTCCGCGCTTTTTCTATAGCTTCCTCGAGCGGTACACTATTGACGACTCCTGACTCGATTTCTTGTTTTCTGCGAATAGCAACATCTATCCAAGCCTTTTCAATATTATTCCCCTTACGTTTTTCCAAACTTTTCAATAGGCGAGTAGCAAGCTTGGCACGATCCTTAACATTAAGCTTGAGTGCTGAATTCTCTATCTCATGAAATTCGTTCGCCATAGTTTTTCAGATTGTTTAAAAGTCATAATTAATCTACGAAATTATGGACATCGATAGAAATTAGATTTTCTTAGTCACCTTTATGAAATAATAGGTAACCCTCAGAAAACCCACCCAAAATAACCATCACATCTGTTTTAAATTTCAAAAAACTGTGAATGAGTCTCTTTTTGCTAAATAAGCATTCTCATCCCCACCCCCTCTTGCCGAAGTCATTAAACGTGCAGCAGTCGTTTTCGGTCGGAGGTTGAAAGTCCCTGAGTATCGTAGGCGCGAATGGTTCTGTCTACCAAATACTCGACGCGGTACGGGGTATAGGTGAATTTTTCGGTATTCAGAAGGCCGAAACTGGCTCGTTTGTCATCGTCGCGCGACTGACCTACTGCTCCCGGGTTTACCACGTACCGAAATCCTGGCTCCATCCCGAATACGCCCAATTCGTTGGCGACAACGCCCGGCACGTGGGTATGTCCGACGAAACAAAACGTCTGAGGCGTCACTTCCAGCACTTTCCGGCACAAAACAGCCGAGTTCAGGTAAGTCCAGCGCTCGGGCTCAACCGGCGAGGCATGGGCTACAACAAAAAGATCATCCGCTACATTGGCAAATTCCTCATAACCGGCATTTTTAAGCTGGGCTGAGGTCAATTTCAGAGGCAACCCCTTCAGGTATTGGGTATTCTCAGGCGTGAGGTTCTCAATTGTCCATTTGAGCAGGGACTGATTCGGTTCGCGGAAGAAGCCTAGTGGCATGCGTCCGGTGATGGCTGCGTCGTGGTTGCCCTCCACACAGGGGATGTTTCGCTCGCGGATGATGTCGATGACTTCGTTGGGCTGAGGTCCGTAACCGACCAGGTCGCCCATGCATAGAATCGCATCCGGCATGAGTAAATCGATGCGTTTGAGGACGGATTCGAGCGCGGCGAGGTTGCCGTGTATGTCTGATATTAGTGCAATTTTCATAGAATTCAATATACGGATTTCGGAAAGTAAGGTCGAGTGTTATTGTTTAGGAACGTATTGAGCGGAGGGCGTTGTTGTGGTTCTAGTAGGTTGTTGTTAATGCTAGTAAGTTGTTGATTAATGACTTAATAGGGCATGTTGACTTATTACACTAACTTGACGCAATCAGGAAACTTGATGATCAATTTGATGACTAAGTATCTACTTATTCTGCGTTCTTGTGAGAATAAGGAGCTAAATAACAACTTCATGGGCAACTTGAGAAGTAAGTATCTACTTAATCTGCATTATTTAATGAATACGTTCTATTAGTAGCTACTTATTAGCGTCGTTTTCTGTACATAGTGTTTGGTTAACTGAGCAATGACTTAGTCATCGAACCGCAGGCAGTTAGCGAAACTACAGACCTTGCAAATTATATTATCACGACAAACCTGTTACGAGAAGACCATCCACATTTATATGTTCCGAAAAAAATATCCACTTTCATCGTCGGCCTTTTAGTCAAAACCCAATTTTATGCCTGCTTATATTCATCACATCGCCACCGCCGTACCCGAAAACTATTACAATCAGGATTTTGTGAGGGATTTCATGAAGCAACATGTGGCGAAGGACCGCATGACCTCGATGATTCTGCATCGGATTTACACGCAGTCGGGCATCGCGAAGCGGCATAGTGTACTGAAGGATTTTCATGGATGGAGGAATCCGGCGGATGATTCGGGAAATAGCAGTCATTCGAAATCGCACTCAAATGAAAGCCCCGCCGCTAATAACCAGACTCCTTCTTCCGAAAACAACAGAGCGACAACTGCTGCGGCCTCGAACAGCTCCAAGACAGAATCGCACTCAAATGGAAGTCCCGCTGCCAATAACCAACCTCCTTCTTCTGAAAACAACGGACCAACTGCAGCAGCCTCCAACGGCTCCAAGACGGAAACATCGGTTTCAACCAACGCGACCGTCAGCAGCATAACCACCGATTCGCAAAAAAGTCCCGCTCAGACCGACCATCCGGAGGAATTTCTGTTTCTGGACACGGCTTCCGGCAAGCTCCGATCCCCTTCAACCGGCGCCCGAAATGCCCTCTACATGCACGAAGCCCGGAAATTGTTCATCGAAGCGGCAGAAAACATCTTCGCTGAACGTCCCGATCTCGACAAGTCATCCATCACCCACGTCGTAACGGTATCGTGCACAGGATTTTACGCCCCGGGACCCGACCTCGACGTGGTGAACGCCCTCGGATTATCGGGTTCCACGCAGCGCTATCACCTCGGATTTATGGGGTGCTATGCCGCACTTCCGGCTCTGAGGCTGGCCAATTCCCTGGTTGCTTCGTCGCCCGTCGCGGTGGTTCTGATTGTCGCCGCCGAGCTGTGCACATAGCACATGAAATTCGAGTCCGACACCGATTCCCTGCTTTCCACCACGGTTTTTGCGGAGGGATGCGCCGCAGCGCTGGTGAGTGGAAACCATCCGGATGTCGACCGGGAATCCAACTCAGAGACACCTATTTCTTCGACAACCACCCAAACTGAGTCAATGGGACAAAATCACAACGAGGTTTCAGATCGAATATCGAAGTCATTGAATGATGCCAACTCGGGTAAATCAACAAATTTTGATCAGAGCTCCGAGCTTTCGAATAAAAGAACATCCGACCATAAACCAAACGGATCTTCTAATAAATCGGAGGCTCACTCCCACCCGGCCCTGCGCATCGACGGACTTTTCTCGGCGTTGACGCCCAACGGAGCCGAAGACATGGCCTGGACCATCGGAGACCACGGTTTCGACATGGTGCTTTCGTCGTACATCCCCGACATCATCGAGTCGAATCTGGATGGCGTTTTGTCGCCGATTTGGGCGCAATCTGGCCGAAAACCACAAGATATCGATCTTTGGGCGGTTCATCCCGGCGGACGGGCGATCGTGGATAAAGTTCAGGCAAATTTGGGCCTGGAAGACCATCAAGTGGCATCTTCGCGAAGGGTGTTGCGCGACTTCGGAAACATGAGCAGCGCCACGGTTCTGTTTGTTTTGCGTGATTTGATGGTGACTTCGGCTCGTCCAGTGGTCGGAGCGCGGCTTCATGCCGTTGATTTGGCTTACGAGAATGGGAAACCGGGCCTGGGAGCCTTGGCGAACCACGAAACTGAATCGAATTCCCATCCGAATGGCGCAGCTTTATCCATTGACAATTCTCTGGAAAGAGCTGAAACCGCGGCTAACGGCGAAAATAAGCAGATTCGATATGCAACATCTACTAGAGATAACGAGGCCGATTCGGAGACAATAGCTAGCATCGAATCTCAACAAAATGGCCATCCATCAGGTGGAGAAAAATCGGTACTGGCGATGGCGTTCGGTCCGGGATTGACCGTTGAAACGGGATTATTTACGTTAATTGGGTAGATTTCGAGGGCGTTCATTTCTGACATCGAACCCGTACTCGCATCCAAAAGCTAAATCTAACCCGTAATCCGTATACTAACCAATCGCCGAAACTGGTACCTAAACCAAAACAGACCGTCGCTGTACTCTGAATTGGTAACGGCGCTTTCATGGATGCTTAAATCATTACCGAACCGGAAGTTGACATTACAAGCCAAGCCTGAACCGGCATTACATCCGTCACTGTCACCATTATCTAATTACCAACAATGCCCGATTTCAGCAAACGAGATACCGAGCTACGCGAATTGATGGATTCTCCGGATTGCGATCCGACGAAACTGCAGCGTACCTACCGTCAGTTTGGATTCGTGAATCGGATTTTTGCCAGCTGGAAGTCAATTTTCGGATGGTATATCTTGCCCGATATGTTGTTGGCCGTTAAAGAGGCAGAGAACAGTCTGAACACGTTTAGTGTATCGGACGCAATAAATTCCGGTAAAGATGATGAAAATAGTCGGGCTAAACCTGGAAGTGAAGGAGGCATACCAAACCCCGAAATCTCTGAAAATTTAAACAAGACCACAGCTAAACCGGAAATTGGTACCGAAAGCTCGGTCAACCGGAACACGACCGAGAACCCGTTTAACGCCGAAGCTACAAACTCGGCGACCACAACCAAAACCATCTTCACCCTCCTCGATGTTGGCTGCGGACTCCTCGACAACGGACTCTTCCTGCAAGAGCTGGCCAATCGCCACGATATTGAGCTTCATGTCACGGGAGTTGATCCAAATCCGACAACTGCCGCAATGCTAAAAGAACGCAAACTACCCAAGAACGTGCATTTTGAGCAGTGCTATCTATCAGAAGTGGTGGATCGAGGTCAGAAGTACGACTATGTAATCTCTAACCACCTTATGCACCATCTTGACGACGAAGTACTCAAAATGATACTTCATGAGGCAGCCCAGTGTGCAAACCGGATGGTGATTATGAACGACCTCCGCAGAAGTCCAATTTCCTGGCTTTTTTATGGCATTTTTACGCTTCCGGTGCGCTGGTACAGCTTTTTGTCGATCGACGGAATGCGTTCCATTCGGAGGAGTTATACGCCGGATGAGCTTCGGGCGCTCATAAACGACCTGGAAGCTGATTCAAAAACCTCATCCGCCAAAGTAAAGTGGAATGTGGACAAAGTTTGGCCGTTTCGGCAGGTTATAATCGGACGAAAAACACCCTTCTTCGGTAAGTAAAACACCAAATGGATCAGAATAAACCAATATTTCTTTTCTATTTCGCTCAGATGTCATGTTGTCCCCCGTCTTTTCGGAGCTCTTTTTTTCGTGATCAGCTTCGCGTCCTGAATTTTTCTTCCCAGTTCAGCGCCAACAATAAGCAGCGTTAGACGTGCTAGAAAAAAGAAGATGGTCATGGAGGAGTTAGGAAAATTAGTTACTCAGACAAGATTGAATACGTTTCTGATGAATCATAGACTTCAACGATTATCAGCATTCTCAGATTATGCGAATGAACCGCATCACTCAGTAATGTCTACAGTCTAAACCAAGTATATGATTTAAGAACAACAAAGTACCACTATTTCAAAACCTGTACCCAAGCAGGAAAAAGTATCTGTTCGTTCTGGATGAAACATGTGTTAGGTAATCTTTTGAGGTCATCCCATTCCCTCTTTCATATCGTAGTTCTACAGAAAACTGGTTGTGCTGCAAGCCGGTTCCTATGATAAAACCCTGCTCATATTTTCGGGTATATGGCCAGCCTTTTCGTTCAATTGAATTATACATGCTGAAATTTCTCGAATCTCTCACCACCACATCTCTTTCTCTGATTGCAACCCCATTTGAAACTCCAGTATTAATAAAGACAGTCATCCTGCCAACTGGATGTCTGTACCTGATTAAGTTATTTATCTTCAAGTATGTGTAATCTATCTCCGCTCTTGTTTTCAAGTAAATTTCTTCACGCTCAATTATCTCAGATCTACCTGTGATGGAATAGCTAGAGTAAAATAACTCGGTATTTATCGACCATCTCTCCCGGGTTCTGGGCAATATCAAGTCCAAAAATATCCCTCCCGCTACGTTAATGGAAGGATCATAATCTACACTGGCTAGATAAACAAAAAATAAGTTGCTCTTAAAATGAATCGTCGTTGCAGATACCCCGGCCAACACCCCAAACTCTGCGCGAATTCGTTCTCTCTGCTTCTGATATGTCACCTCTGAGGACGTACAGGCATGGTATTTTTGAAAAAGCTCTCTCAAATTCCTCTGATTGTATGATACATTTTGGAGCTTCGGTACTATAGTTTCACAACCACTCAGGTACTGGCGTAGCTGACTCAAATAACCTTTGTTTTCTGATATCGACCTCGCTCCATCGCTACGACTCATGTACCGTTTGTAAACAAGAAGGTCGTATCCACCATCGTCCCCATCAATGTAGAAGTTTTCTACATCCGCAGATTTTTTATGGTAATACAAGCTTCGCTCACCTCTGATCAGGACCTGCAAAAATGTGGTATCAACCCGTATGTTTAGCTCAGGATAATCGTGCAGCTTGGAAGTGGCTGAGGGGGAGGTTTCGATGTCAACAATGCCGCTCACATAAATCTCACCCTCTAAACCAAATTCGAGGATATCAGTTGGACGATACGTAGCAGGACGATCTTCCCTGCTCATTTTAAACGCAATTCTGTTCGGATTATGCCTCCAGTTTCGGTAATCGACATAGCCATTTAAGGTATCTGCGCTGTTTGTGATTACATATCCCGCGACAAAATTCTCTTGTGAATAGGCTGTCTGGAAGAAAAGTACCCCCAGTAGCAACAATCCAAATCGTTTCGTTATGTTCATAAAAAAAGACCCGTAATATTCGCTAAATATTAAAAAAAGGAACGCCCTACAAGACTCTCCCTCATGAAGTTAAATTCAATCCGTTCAAAAAGTACAAAACGAATTAAGGATGAAAGTAACCATTTCAGCGAAGATTCCATCATAAAAAAACAGCTTCATAGTTTTTTATGATACCAACTTCATCCTGTTTAGACTATCCCAAATTTTTGCCTAAACTTCGATCACTCCACACGACTTTGAACGGATCCGTTATTCGGGAAATTATCGGGTATTTGCAACGAATTTCGCAGAAGTATCGGTTCTATATTAAGCGAGCTGATAATCCATCCAATGATTTCTACTAAATTTCCCTACCATTGAGCTATCCTAAGCATGTTGATTTCTTGATAATTGGTGCCGGTGCGGCGGGACTATTTATGGCTAATGAGCTCATTCGGAAAGGCTTTTCGGTGATGCTTGCCGAGCAGCGTGTTCGCGCAACCACACATTCCAAGTCGATTGGCATCCATCCACCTTCGCTCCGGTTGCTCGAAAATCTCGGTTTGCTTGATGAATTTTTAAAATCGGGAATTTCGGTCACAGAAGGACTTGCCTTTGTTCGTCCGAAATCTATCAGGGCGGAGACTAGTTTGCAGAAACCCATTGGCAGCATAAAACTCGGATCAGGCCAGGGAACAGATCGAATCCTAGTCGTGCCTCAGCATAAAACCGAAGCCATTTTGTCGGAAAATCTGCCTGAGGGAGTTCTTTTTCGCGGACTGAAACTGATTGATTTCAGCGATGAAACAGAACGTGGAAGTTCGGAAGTTCAGAATGATTCGGGTTTTCCGGTGGAGGCCTTTTTTGAGGTGAATCCGGAGGTGGCAACCGGGCAATCTACTAAGTCAGAGAAACCAAGTTCACTAAGCGTTAATAGGTACGATGGTGAAGCAAGATCTGAAAACAAAGAAATCAACGAAAGCAGCGACAGTTCAATTAAGACCGGAAACTCCGGAAACCCAGAAAACACCAGCGGCATCGGA
>JAIUMT010000117.1 GCA_022565415.1 Balneolales bacterium
GTCGAGAAGATGATTGATAAGGTTCGGGAGGTGTTTTTTGATACACTTGTACCAAAACTTGCGGAGGTTGGAATTCAGTTTGTTACGGTTGATGAGCTAACTGCGAAGCAACGCTCAAAAGTGGACCGGTATTTCGATGAGCAGTTGTACCCGATTTTGACGCCGCTTGTGGTCGATCAGTCGCATCCGTTTCCTTTTGTTTCGAATAAAAGTCGGTCGTTTGCGGTGGAGTTGCATGATCCGGTGACGGGCGAGACGTTGTTTGCTAGGGTGAAAATTCCGGCAAATCGTCCGCGATGGATAACGGTTTCGAAGGGTCGGAAAGGAGTTCTTTTATTGCAACTGGATGATTTGATTAGGGCGAAAATTGGGCGGTTATTTCCGGGCGCGACCGTTGTTTCGGCACATGTTTTCAGAATTACGCGTAATGCGGATGTGGAGCGCAATGAGGAAGAGGCCGATGATTTGCTGGAAATGATTGAGGAAGAGCTGCGGGAGCGACGATTTGCGGATGTGGTGCGACTCGAGATCGAGAAAAAGACACCAGATCATGTGAAGTCGTTATTGATTTCGCGCATGAATGTGAAGAAGACAGATGTTTTTGAGATTGATGGCGTTCTTGGTCTAGCCGATGTGGTTGAGATTTATAAAATAAAGGGGTTTAGTGAGCTTCGGTATAAATCGTGGATTCCTGCGATTCATCCTGCTTTGAGGGCAATAAGCGGAGGTGGTAGTGGTAGCGTAGGTGCTAGTGGTAGTGGTAGCATTGATATCTTTTCTGTTATTAAGAATGGCGATTTTTTGGTCCACCACCCGTATCAAAGTTTTGCAACATCCGTGCAGCATTTTGTGGAAATGGCGGCTTCAGACCCGGATGTGCTGGCAATTAAGCAAACACTGTATCGTACCTCGAAGGACTCGGCTTTGATGCATGCGTTGATGCGAGCGGCGGAAAATGGCAAACAGGTGGCTGTTTTAGTTGAATTAAAGGCTCGTTTTGATGAGGAGCGAAATATTGAGTGGGCCCAGCGGTTGGAGCAGTCGGGTGTACATGTGGCGTATGGCGTGGCCGGACTCAAAATTCATACGAAAATGACTGTTGTTGTTCGTCAGGAGGGAGAAAAGCTAATGCGGTATGTCCATCTGGGTACCGGAAATTATCACCCTGATACGGCTCAGTTGTACGAGGATATGAGTTTATTTACGTGCGACGATGAAATTGCTTCGGATGTTAGTGACTTATTTAATTTCCTTACCGGTTTTGCTCCGACGCAGCAATATAAAAAGTTGCTCGTGGCGCCACACTTCATGCGAAAAGAAATAACCGAGCTTATAAAGTACGAAATTACTGAGGCGCGAGAAGGTCGGGAGGCTCGCATCATAATGAAAATGAACAATCTCGAAGATCCACTCATTATTTCCTTGCTATATGAAGCGTCGAATGCGGGGGTTCAGATTGATTGTATTGCTCGAAGTGTTTGCAGATTGAGGCCTGAAATTGAAGGTCAGAGCGAGAACATTCGTGTGCACTCTGTGATAGGACGCTTCTTGGAGCATTCCCGGGTCTATTACTTCCTAAATGGTGGGAAAAAACGGTATTTCATGGGTTCGGCAGATATGATGCACCGAAACCTGGATGCCAGGGTTGAAGCGCTAGTTCCGGTAGAAAACAACGAGCTAAAATCATACATAGAATATGTTTTGGATTTGTACCTGAATGATAACCGTCAAAGGTGGGTAATTCACAATGACAAAAGGCATACTAAGCAGTATTCTGACGATAGTAAGTACGAAATATCAGCACAAGAAATACTAATGAATATGATGCATTTATAGCATTAATTTCTGTTGATGTTTTTATTAACACATGTACCAATTAATTTAAATAACCGGTGCTTTCGGGTTGATACATTGTTCTGACTCAACTTAAAATGCTTAGCAATTACGTCAGTACTTGCATCCGGATTTTCAAAGATGAATTCCATGAATTGCTTATTACGATTGTTCAATTTGGCAAGGCAATTTGTTATAATTCCGTGCCTGTCATTTTTTAGAAGTTCCTCTAATTGATTGGGCTCGGTTGAGTTATCTACGTACGGCTCTATTGACTCGGTCCATGCGTGCATTTTTTGGATTTTGTAATATTCCCGCCTGAGCGTAGTAATTACATAGCTATATGGATTATCAACTTTAATTAGAGGCTTATTTTTCCAACGTTCATAGAAAATTAGTAACGTTTGTTGGGTTGCATCATTTGCATCCATTTCCGAGGCGCTCAATCTCAGCATCAAATGTCTCTTTAATAACGGCGTTATTTGCTTGCAAACACAATCAATTTCAGCGTCATCACCCTCTGATAACGCTTTAATGAATTTGTTATATACCATCTATCTATTACTATCTAGGTTTTCGTGTTCTACCCTCCTAAATGATGACCATAATTACGTGCTTCAAAATACATATTTAAAAATTATTAACACAAATTTAATTTTACAAAATTAACTCCGTTATATGTAATTTTTTTAGTGCGTTACGACTACTTTTTCCATTCAATATTTTACATGTTGTAAAAACTTGCTTGATTGCGTCTTCCTCCCTGCATTCGAGGCACCTAAATACAACTATATACTACTATTAATTATGAGTTTACAACTATACAAATGTGTGTTCGATACCATTTCTAGCGACTCCCGAATCTGTAGAACGAACAAGTTATCTTATCGCTATATTATATAAAATTAAATAAATCGTCATGTATCGCGTTCAGTTACAAAATTTCGAGGGCCCGCTCGACCTGTTGTTGTTTTTTATCCGCAGGGATGAACTTGACATCTATGACATCCCAATTTCCTACATAACCGATCAATTTTTTGAGTTTATGAACTTGATGGACGAGCTTGACCTAGGACTGGCAAGTGAATTCATTTTTATGGCAAGCACGCTGATGTCCATCAAGGCCAAAATGATGCTGCCACGGGAAATCGATCCTGAAGAGGGTTTCGATGAAACCGACCCCCGTTATGAATTAGTCCAAAGTCTTCTCGAATACAAACGCTACAAGGAAATGGGAGCGGAGCTTGGGGAAATGGATCTTGCCGCAAGAACATCATACCGTCGCAAATATTTCACAACCGACATTATTGACGAACCCGAAGACGAAGAGCCGCTTAAAGATGTCTCGCTCTTCGACCTCATTACCGCATATAAAGGCATCCTTAATAAGGTAGCTCGCGACGAAATAGTACATAAAGTTGAGCTCGTGAAGACTAACATCGCTCAACAAAGCGATTTTATAATAAATGAGCTTCGAAGTCATGGCAAGCGAAGTTTCTGGGAACTTTGTCGTGAGGTAAAGTCCAGAATGATCGTAATCGTTACCTTTTTGGCTATTCTTGAAATGGTACGGGAGCAAAAACTGGTTCTATATATTGGCGAGGAGAGCGTTGACTTCACTATCGACCTGCCTTCTGCCGAGACATTTGTCTCATAAATTTTTTCAATCAATCACGTTTAAGTTATCTAGTAATCTATGTCTTACACAAAAATGTTCTTTTTCGTCGTTTTTACGTCGTTTTTTTCGCTAGCATGCTCTAGCTCAGAATCACAAATCGAAACTCCCACGGCTCCTCAGGCTGATGTCCACGATTTTGCCAATCTAATTTCTGAGGAATTTCTAAAAGAGCACCTTTACACATTCGCAAGTGACGATTTCGAAGGTCGCGGAACTGGTCAGAGTGGAATCGATTATGCTGCCGATTATATCAAAGATTTCTACCAGAAACACGACATTACTCCTCTTGGCGATAATGGAAGCTATTTTCAGAAATTCAACATGAGCGCTAGTGTTACCAGTTCGTACGAGTTTCAACTAAGCCGCAATACTCCCGAAAATGCTTTTACCGTTTACGAATCTAGTTTCTCAATCGATTCTGCAAACTCTGCGTTTACCCGTCTTAGTGGCAATAACAGCTTCTCTGGTGATATCGTTTTTGCTGGTTACGGCGCCATTGATTCAAGCAGAGGTGTTGACCATCTTTCTGATGTTGATTTATCCGACAAATGGGTAATGCTGTTCTCTTCAATTCCTCATATTGTCGATGGAGATACTCTTATTAGTCCTGAGTTTGGTGTTCGTCAGCGTAATAGAGAAGTATTCTTCGGTCGTGGTGCTGCAGGACTCATTCTTATTAGGGATATGGACGAGGATGTTTATATCGATCAAGCCGAGTCTTACTCCCAACTAATGGGAATTCCAACTGGTTTTGCTCTTCCAGGTGGATCTCCAAGAGTTCGTATGACCAATCCCATTATTTCGGTAAGCCCTGCCATGGCCGAAAAGTTAATTGGAATGAAAGGGGCAGAGGGTGGATTACAGAAGTATCATGATGGCCTTTCGAAAAATCCAGCTGATTTTTCTCCCGCGATGTTGAATTACCACCTTTCTGCTGAAGCCTCTACTAACAATGTGGAAGTTCCGGTAAAAAATATCGTTGCCGTTATTGAAGGTAGTGACCCTGTTTTAAAAGACGAATACATTGTAATAAGTGCGCATTACGATCACATGGGTCTCGGACTTCCAGATGCTTCCGGAGATTTCATCTATAATGGCGCCGACGACAATGGTAGCGGTAGCGTGAATATTCTAGGTCAGGCACTCGCGCTGAAAGAAGCTCAAAAAGCAGGCGTCGGTCCCAAAAGAAGCGTGATCTTGCTACACGTAACGGCTGAAGAAGTCGGACTTCTAGGGTCGCGATATTATTCCGACAACCCAACTGTTCCAATTGAGAGCATTATTGCCAATATCAATACCGATATGATTGGACGCGTTGATGATGATTTCAAAGAACGAGGAATCGAAAACTACGTTTATGTCATTGGAGCGGAAATTATTAGTTCTGATTTAAATAATCGGCTGTCGGAAGCCAGTGAAATTCGTGGTAATCAGCTTGAACTTAGCATGCGATTCAATGACTTAGATGACCGAAATCAGTTCTACAGACGTAGTGATCACTGGAATTTTGGCCGACTTGGAATTCCGTTCGTATTCTTTTTCTCTGGTGTTCATGCCGACTACCATCAGCCATCCGATACACCTGACAAAATCACCTACGGACCATACACGAAACGAGCTCAATTGATCTATTCTACCGTAATTCAGATTGCTAATAATCCTGATAAACCAATAGTTGACAGCGAAGAGTTCATTCGTCGCACGCAGGTGAATCCGCGCTAAATTGCTCTGAATTTCGTATATTTGTAGCCTATTTAACAAAGCCTTTGGGAGTTATTGATTGAAGTTGTTTTGATTTATGCTAAAGTTTTTAAAACTGAGGCTGGGTTAAAATTGCAGAAATCAGATTTCCCAAAGGCTTTATCTGTTCAGAATATGATACAAGAATGTCAGAAACTACTGTAAACACGAGCAAATCTAAGAATACAACCGCTGATGAAATTCGTCAGAGGCGGACTTTTGCCATTATTTCTCACCCGGATGCGGGTAAAACTACTCTTACCGAGAAGCTGTTGCTCTACGGTGGTGCGATTCATGAGGCAGGATCCATCAAGCAGCGAAAAGCTGCGCGACATGCGGCCTCCGATTGGATGGCAATCGAGCAGGAACGTGGAATTTCTGTGACTTCTTCGGTCATGCGTTTCGAAAAAGATGGCATCAAGTATAATCTGCTGGACACTCCTGGTCACAAGGATTTCTCCGAAGATACATTGAGAACCCTTGTCGCTGCAGATTGTGCGCTCATGGTTATTGATGTTGCAAAGGGTGTCGAGGAACAGACCGAAAAACTTTACCAAGTCTGTAAGCTTCGAAACATTCCCATTATCACATTTGTGAATAAATGTGACCGTCCCGGTATGGAGCCACTCGAAGTGATGAGTAATGTTGAGCAAAAACTTGGCTTGCGACCTATTCCCGCAACCTGGCCTGTAGGTTACGGACAAGATTTTCAGGGGGTGTATGACCTTATCGATAAGGAGCTGCACCTTTATATTAAAGCAAAACACGGCGCTCAGAAGGCAGACGCAGAGGTTTTTCCACTTGAAGAGGGACTTCATGAGAGTAGCCTCAGTCAATCTGCAAAAGACGACGTCAGTGAAATTTTGGATTTGATTGGTGATGAGTTTCATTCGATGGATATGGATGATTTTACCAATGGTCGATGTACACCGGTCTTTTTCGGATCGGCGCTTAATAATTTCGGCTTAGATCTATTTCTTAAATACTTCTCAGGACTTGCGCCGTCGCCTAAGCCCTACAAGGCAAGTGACGATACAATTCGCGAAGTAGAAGAACCATTTTCGGGATTTGTTTTCAAAATGCAGGCAAACATGAATCCAGATCACCGGGATTGCACTGCCTTTGTTCGTGTTGCATCTGGCGTATTTCGTCGTGGTGCCGAGGTGATTCTTAGTGATAGTGGAAAAAAAGTTCGCCTTACAACACCACACTCACTAATGGGCGACGAGAGAAATATACTCGAAACTGCTTATCCGGGTGATATACTCGCGCTTTTTAATCCGGGTAATTTCAAGATTGGAAGTACGCTTTATTTGGATAAACCGGTTCATTTTGATGTAATTCCATTGTTTTCTCCCGAGCATTTCATGAAAGCTACTTCAAAAGACCCTTTTAAACGCAAGCAGTTGCGCGAAGGACTGAAACAGCTATCTGAAGAGGGTGTTGTTCATGTTTTTGAGGTTCCAAACGGAGTTGGCAATGAGTTACTATTAGGTACTGTAGGTGTACTTCAGTTTGATGTTGTTAAGCATCGAATGATGGCCGAGTACAAGGTCGAAATGACCATGTCGCCCGCTCCATTTTATGCTGCAAGGTGGTTGTCAAGTTCTGAAACAGTAATCAAAAAGCTGAATAGTAGCTTCTCAACGCATGTAACTCACGATATGGACGAAAATCCGATTGTGCTGTTCGATTCGGCTTATGCTTTAAATCAGGCTATTGAAGCCGTCGGAGCAGAAAACCTTTTCGAATTCAAAGGTGGAGCAGAGTAAGTATTATGACCATTTCACTCGCCAAAGCGGACTATAAAAACGAGACAGACGCTCGAAGTATCCTACATCTGCTAGATTTGTACTCCTGCGATCCAATGGGAAACGGCAAGTCACTTCCAGATACAGTAAACCGTAGCCTGATCGACGAAATTCAGAAAATTCCGGGTGCATTTAGTATAATTGCCTTTATCGCAGATGGCGACAAACAGGTTCCCGTTGGATTAGCCAACTGTTTCATGGGATTTTCCACGTTTAAAGCGAAAAAGCTCGTAAATATTCATGACCTTGTTGTAGACCCAAACTACAGGGGCTTAGGTATTGGTGAGAAACTATTGTCAGAAGTTGACCAACATGCAAAAGAGTTGGGCTGCTGTAAAGTCACTTTAGAGGTTCGCACCGATAATCCTGCAGAACGCTTATATCGCAGACATGGATACAACGATGGTGATAATGAAATGCGATTCTTAGTTAGAGACCTAGACTAATCTGGTTTCGCACACATTTCCGCAATTACGCGCTTTTTGTAGGCTGATGGACTACATTTTCGGTGATAACGAACGTAATCATATAATGCCTTTTCGTCTCTGAATCCGAGTTCACAAGCCATCTCGTAATGCTTTGTGTCTGGCTTGGATGTGAAATACTTATCGATGAACTTGAACTTCTCCGTGTGGAGGAAATCTTTGGCACTAATACCAAATTGGCGTTTAAATCCTCGGGAGAATTCGCATCTTTCCCATCCCAGCTCATCAGACCAATCATTGACGGTCCAAATTTGTAATATCAGGTTCTTCAAAACCTGTGGAGCGAAATCAATTTTCATTTTCCTTTTCATAACGACTTCTAAGATTATGTCTTCCATATGACCACTGAAAATAGAGCCTCAGCGTAATCAGTGTTGCTGGATAACGTGAATAGTAGTAACAACTAGCTTTCAATACCAATTGAGATTGTTAACCATTAAAAACAAAACTGTTCATCTATACAACTATATTGGTATGTAAGGCTAATAATTTATTCGTATATATATACGTGTTGTGCGTCATTCTAAAGCGACAGCGCAAACAATAACTGATAGTGCTAAAAATGATACTATAGACTAAAATATTTAACAAATGGACGGAGCATACATAGCACTTAGAGGTTACAAATTTCAATTCGACAGGACAATACTGGAAATATTCAGCAATCCGACCAAGTCGATTGAGATTGAACAACTCCAAGACTACAGCTATGACGACTATTTAATTCAAGTAAAATATCATAATACAGACTATACTGCGGTACAACAAAAGCAAAAAGTTAAAAAGCCCCTAGTACAGCTATTTGAACAGTATTTAAAAAACAAAACGAAGAATTTCATCCTGTTTATTTACATAAAAGTTATTTAGCCATCCAAAAAAATATTAACTATTACAGAACTTGACGCAATACTTGGAAGAAACAAAAAATTTACACCTTCAGACAAAGCATAATTTATTAAACTTTTCACTTTGATTTATGCTGAGGATTTTGAATACCAATATAAAGATGTAATTCAAAAAATTAAGACTGCATACTCAAAAACTGATGAGGAAGCAGAAATATATTATTCAGTAATTTCAAGTCATTTATTGGAAATTGTTACGAATAATCCACCCTCTGTAAATTCTAAAAGGAAAACATCAAAAAATAAAATTGATAAAATCATATCGGATGGAAGAAAGTTAATATTCAAGTCTGCATACATTGAAATAGTATCCAAGGAGATGCAATTAAAGAATCTAAATAAACTATTTTTTAAAACAGCTCTTAATTCAGAACCACACGACAGAATATTCATTATTGAAGTCAAGCATAAAACAGAGATTAAGTTGTTGAAGGAATTAGTTTTACTTCTAAAAACAAAGTGGGGCAAAAA
>JAIUMT010000118.1 GCA_022565415.1 Balneolales bacterium
CAAGTGGTTGAAACATCACATTTGATGTATTGCATAGTGTCGTAAATGGCCATGCCAGAACTAACCACACCACCCGGACTGTTTATATACAGGTTAATGTCTTTCTCAGGATCTTCCGACTCGAGGAAAAGTAACTGAGCAACGATGGTAGATGCAACGGCATCATTAATACCAGTTCCCAGAATAATAATTCGATCTTTGAGCAGGCGCGAGTAAATATCATAAGCACGTTCGCCACGGCTAGATGTTTCGATAACCATCGGAATGAGGCTATTGGTTACATCAGACTGAGTTGCACCGCTGAAATCGTAAAGAGGTTGTTTCCAGTTACTCATAAAATAGTTTTTGAAGAATTACTTGTTGCGGTTCTCGTAAGCTTCTTTAGAAAGCTCATTAACGCCGATATCGTTCGCTAACTTATCGAAGAGCTTCTGAGATCGCAAGTTCTGACGTAGATTTTCGAGCTGCTCGGTAGAAGATGCGTAGAACTGCTTAATCATGTCGACAGTGAGTCCGTATTTGGCGGCTTCAGCGGCCATGAAATCGTCGGCATCTTGTGGAGTAATCTCGATTTCAGGATACTTTTCCATGAGCTCGTCCATGATGAACATCCATTTCGACTCATTTTTAGCACGCTCGAACGATGCATTCCGGAATTCATCCATGTTGAATGATTCAGGTAATTCGCCTTTAGCGCGTTGCTTGTATTCTTCGTAGTACGAGTTGGTCACGTGGTCGATGATGCTAACCGGAACCTCAAATTCGTGTGAATTAACAAGCTTCTCGGCGATAGACTCCTTGAACATGTCGGCAGAAGTCTTGTCGAAGTAGTCTTGAATGCGGCTTTTTAAAAACGCGCGGTATTCTTCTTCTGTAGACGCTTCTTCTTGAGTCGCTTCTTTAATGAATTCCTCGGTCAACTCAGCTTTAGTCAGTTTCTGGTGGGTTTTGATGGTGACTTTGTACTTGTGAGAATGGTCGCCATGCTCCATCGTAACTTCTACAGTATCGCCAGACTTTTTGCCAACAAGGTCTTTTCTCAAAGACTCATTATCGGGCTCACTAAGATTGATTTCCTGGTCGGCTTCAATGTTAGTTCCGTGTCCGTGATCGTCAAGTGGCTCTACATCAGCAGTGATTTTTGAGTTTTCCTCGATTGGGTCTTCCGACTCTTCGTAGGTACCTTTGCGAATGAGGGAATAATCTACTTCTTTCTGAACTTCTTCATCGGTAACATCGTGAACAAGCTTGTCCACTTTCAATGTTGTAAGATCAACGAGTTCGAACTCTGGCTTAATACCGATGCTGAACGTAACCTCAAGCTCGTCGTTTTCCCATTTCATGTCGGTAATTTTAGGCTCGCCGACTGGTTTGTGCTCTGGGAAGATGGTTTCTCTGAAAACATCCTGAATGTAGTTGTTGATTTCCTCAGCTTCTACATCCTTTCCGAAACGCTTTCGGATGAGTTGCATTGGGGCGTGACCTACGCGGAAACCCGGTAACTGCGCTTTTTTGCGAATATCTTTTAGGGCTTTTTCAAACTTTGGGGCGAGGTCTTCGCGAGTAGCTTTGAGAAGTATTTCTTTGTCTACCGCATTTTTCGATTCAACCGTTATATTCACGAGTATCTGTAGTTTTAATAATAATAAGGGAATCCAGGGGTTAATTCCCCGTCGATTTAAGATTGGAGTACGAGAGAGGGGACTCGAACCCCTACACCGGTTAAGGCACTAGATCCTAAATCTAGCGTGTCTACCAATTTCACCACTCTCGCAAGCATTTAAAGCATGTCTATAATCAGACGCGTTTTAGATAGCTAGAAAAAATACGATATATTATTGACTATTTCAACGCTAGAAGTTCAGGTTTATATCTTAGCAGGAAAGGAGTTCGTCTATGCAGTTTTATTTTGTGTACATCACGACAGAGAATATTGCCGATGCCCGTAAAATTGGCGAGGTTTTGGTTGAGGAGAAACTTGCGGCATGCGCGAATATTTTGCCTCAGATGGAGTCTATTTATCGGTGGAAAGGTGCCATTGAACGCGATAATGAGGTGGTTTTGATTGCGAAAACCCGAGACGATTTGTTGAAATCTCTCACAGATCGTGTTCTTGAGTTGCATCCTTACGAGTGTCCTTGTGTTGTCGGAATTCCGGTAAGCGGCGGTAATGATGGATATTTTTCCTGGCTCAGCGAGCAGTTAAACTCGGGGCTTGATTCATGACCCCCGCTTCTCCTTTCGGATTTGTTTTCAACCCCGGAGCGAATCGCAACCGCGCTGTGAGGCAAGCCAACGCCCTTCAAAAGCGAATAAACGAATTATGGCCGGGATCTGAGCTTTATATTACCGGCAATAAGGATGATATCGCTGAAATGTCGCGTGCGGCAGCCTCGAAATTCGGTAAAATTGCGGCTTGCGGCGGCGACGGAACGATAAATCAGGTGCTCGAAATCGCAGCCGAAACGAAATGTGTGGCGGGAATTATACCCCTCGGATCGGGCAACGACTTCATCAAAACACCCGGAATTTCCCGAAATCCGATCAAAGCCCTTGAGCAAATGCACACTGGCATAGTTTCAAAAGTGGATATCCTCCGATATAAAGCGCACTGCGAGCACGGTGTGGTTTCGGGAATTGCCATGAACTCGGTCGGAATCGGATTCGACGGAAGAACAAATTATGAGGCTTCTCAGCTGAAGTTTATAAAAGGTCCTTTGTTGTATTTTTATGCCGCGCTGAAGTCGGCTTTTGCGTCAAGTCCATCCGAAATAATGGTAACTCTCGACGGAAGCCGTCATGTTGAGGAATATTTGATGTTCACGTTTGCCAATGGACGCGTGGAGGGAGGGAATTTCAAAATTGCCCCGAAAGCGAGTTTGTTTGATGGTCGCGTTGACGTCATTATGGTGCCTCCGGTGAGTAAATTTACCCTTTTTACCCGGTTGCCACTTTTTCTGTTCGGGAAGCAGCATTGGACTTCGATTGTGAAGACGACGACCTGCAAAAGAGCAGCACTTGAGCTAGCATCGCCGCTGCCGGCGCATGTGGATGGGGAGCAAATCGGTCTAAAAGTGACTAAAATCGAGCTTTTTGTTGATGAGGGAGCTGTTTCGCTGATTTGTCCGAAGGTAACGGATTAACCTAACTTGATTGCAGGGCTTGTCGGTTGATCAAAATTCGGAGTGTCTGTCGGTTACTAACTTTAATACTAGAAATTGCCCAACAAAAGGTGTTTTACGATTCGGATTTCTTTTTTCGCGTGTTTCAGATGCATTGTTGAGCACCCAAAGTGATTAACCTAACTGTGAGGTCTGACCTACAATTCGTGGATGAACCCGTTTTACGTACGCTTTTTTCCATAAATACCATCCGCCGAGTAAGCAAACAATTAGAATTCCAAGTAATCCGAGAACGCCGCCTTCGAATCCAAACGCACCTCCTGTAATGAATGGGTCGCCTTCCGACTTTATTCGCAGTAGACTGTGCCGAAACGGAATTCCGCTCACCGGAATGCCAAAAATCCCGCCCTGAACAAAATTCCACGCGAAATGAATGCCAATGGATAGGGCTAGTCTACCCGTGGCTAAAAATGGAATACCAAGTATGATTCCGGCTAACAGCACATTTATGATTCCGAAGGTGGTCGCATTGGGATTGTTCGCGTGGGCCACAGCAAAAAGTGCCGAAATGGCGACAATCGAGGCGAGTCCGGGAATCCAGCTTGATGAAAATCGTCCCTTATAGAATCCTTCAAAAAGGTTCAGATTCATGTAGCCACGAAAAAGCAACTCCTCGTAATAACCGACGAAAATCATCATCATGAGGTACCCTCCGAAAGCATAGAGGAATCCTTCGAGTTGCCAGCCGTACCCGATTATCTGAAACCAGCCGAATCCCGTGGCAATAGCAAAAACGATGGCAATAGCAGCTGCTCCGATGGCTGTTCCTAGCATGAGTTCCCGCCACCAGAGGGGCGAAAGGTTTAATCCGAATCCGGCGAAGTGCCTGCGATCGATATAGGTGCCGAAAAGCCAGACCAGCAGCGTGCTCACAACAGATGAAGCGAAAAATCCCCACGCACCGAAGGGAAATATCCCACTTATGGTGGCCAATGCGAAAAAGCCGATAATCAGAAATAGAAATATGCGCCAGCCAGCGCGGAGTCGGTTTTCGGTCGGATTGGTAAAGATTGAAACCATGAATTCAACAGTTGATAATTTATTACCCGAAAGTTTACCTAAATTATGCCAATAAAAATTGTTAATTCAGGACGAGGATTAACGATCTCACTTTTCAGATAATCAAACGATGGTACTATGTTCTCACGGTATACTTTTTTCAGTTCGGTAGATGATCTTGTTGACTTATTCGGTGTTGATAAGAATGAAATCAAGGGCTTTGCTCCGGTGTACAACGCTGGGTATGGATCAAAGATGCCCATCATAATTGCAGGTCATGCCCGTGAAACGACCTTGGTTCTGGCTGATTGGGGCGGAATTCCGGCATCGGACCCAGTTATTTCACTTTCGAACCTGGATAAGAAGCCTGAGCAGAGGAAGCTTTTGCAACGCCGCCGATGTATTATTCCGGCTAACGGGTATTTCGAATGGAAAAGAATTTCAGATTCGATTGCTATTCCGTTTTACATGCGTATGCTCGCACGACCAATTATTGGATTTGCTGGAGTTTACGACACGCTGGAATCATCAGATGGCACTCTCGAATACAGTTTTTCTGTGATCGAAACTCATGCAAATGAGTTGGTTGAACCGTTGAGCGCAACAATGCCGGCTATTTTGGAAGAGGAAACGATGTTGACATGGATAGATCCGCTGCACCCCGATATTGAGTCCCTCCGAAGTGGAATTCGTCCTGCGAAAACTTCTCATATGGCAAGTTTTCGGGTTCAAAATGATGTTAATGATTCTGAAATCAACAAGCCTTCTCTGATTGAACCGTTGTTGTAGAGCTAATTCGCTGGCGCCAAAGAGCAACTACAACGTCATCAGTAGGAATATTCTACTCCTTCACGGGCTAATTGAACCGACACGAACTTATCGTTGTAGCGTTGGAGGAGTTGACCTTCCCGTGCCGTTAGGAAATCGTCGGTCGCAGCCGGATCGTGATGGGTGAGGTACAAGTTCTTCACACCGGCTTCGATGGCCATTTCAGTGGCGTCTTCCCAAGCCGAGTGACCCCAATTACGGCGCTCTTCGTACATATCAAGTGAGTAATTTCCATCATGAATCAAAATGTCGGCATCGCGACAAAACTCGATGAGTTGATGCCTGAACGCCTGGTCGTTATCCAGATGTCTAGGAACGAGTTCATTGTCGGGCGCATAAATTAGAGTTAACCCATGCAGTTGGATTTTGTAAACAGCTGTTGCAACGGGATGATTTGCAAGCATGAATTCGGCAGTAAACGACCCGTAATCTTGTTTTTCAGGAGGCTGGGTGATGTAATCTATCTCAGCGTGCAGCATGTCTGCGGTTACGGGGAAATGCGTTGGCGTTAATTGTCCGGTGAGAACTTGTTTACAATCGCCGCTGGTTTGTGCTGGCATGTGGATGGTTACTTGATTGCTACCATCATAAATGGGCTTAAAAAAGGGGAATCCTTGAATATGATCCCAGTGTGCATGTGTAATAAAGATGTGCCCGCGCTTTTGCTGCTGACCTTTGGCAAGTTCGTCGCCAAGAGGACGAATCCCCGAACCACTATCGAGAATCAAATAGTCGTCACATCCGTTGATTTTAATCTGTACGCATGAGGTATTGCCACCGAATAACATATTCACCGGTTCGGCACAAGGGATAGATCCCCTCACGCCCCAGAAACGGAGATTAATTTTAGCATTGGTTTCGGTAGAACCCATATACACGACAACTATCGGTGTTAAATAACAAAAATGAGGAAAGCAAAATCAGCACATAAGGCTTACGTAACCTTTTATACCGCCCAAATCAGGTCTTGTTTCCCGAATTCGACGCAAACTGGAAATGATTACTACTTATTCGTCTTCTGAATTAGACAACGTCTCAATTTCCTGCCTGATGGATTCAATTGTTGCGTTTTTGGTGTCAAGTTCTGCTTGGGCCTTATCAATTTTTTCCTGAATCTCCTCGCGCAGGATCAATCCTTTTTTGTTTGGCTTGATGTACGTTTTGGTATCGGAAAATTGAAGGATAACTTCGTTTAGTTTGTCAGCTTCTTTTCGTAACCGGAAGATTTCACTTTGTTTTTGCTTCACTTCACTGCGGGCACCAGAAGGGACGTGCGATCCGCCTCCGCCATGACTATGACCGGAACCACCCTGATTTGAGCTTCTCAATGCTTTATAAAACAAGTCGCATGCAGCGCGGTAGTCATCCCAGACCTTGTTTTTTTGCTTAATCGGTACAAATCCGGCTTCGTTGAATTCCTGCTGCAATTCTTTAACGGTAGGAAGTGCTGCTTCTTTGTCTTCAGCCTCGCTAAAAGCGGCGATCTTGTCAATTATATCGCGTTTTTTCTGGAGATTGTCTTTTTGTTCCTGGCGTTGCTCTTTGAAGAATGACCGACGTTTTTTCTGAAGTGAATCAATTGCGTTTTTGAATCGCTTCCAAATGGTCTTCGTTTTGCGTTTTGGAACTGGTCCGATGGCATTCCACTCGTTGTAGAGTTTCTCGATTACATCTTTACGATTAACAGCAGCATCGTCGTCGACCAAGGTCTCGGCTTTTTCGCAAAGGGCAACCTTTGTATCGTAGTGTTCTTGCTCCTTAGCACGAATTTCGTCGATATTCTCGTTACGAACTTCGTTGAATTTATCGAAAATGGTCTTAAACCGAGTCCACAATTCTTCAGATACAGCTTTGGGAACCGGACCTGTTTCGCGCCATCTGCGGTGCAAGATGTTCATTTCCTTAGAAGCAATAGCGAGATCTTCCTCGTTTGAGAGCTCCTCAGCCTTAGCTATCAACGTTTCCTTAGCCTTGATGTTCTTCTCTAATTCAGCCTTGTACTCGGTGTTAAATTCGAGTTTCTTACCGAGGTATGAATCCCGAGCCACTTTATACTGCTCCCAAATTTCATCTGACTTCTCTTTAACAACGCGACCAACCTTCTTCCACTGATCACTCAGGCTGTCGAACTGCTCGTCGAGCGACTTCCAGTCGGAGGTCTCTGCGCTGATGCCCTTGGCTAGGTCTTTTACTTTATCGAGAATGGTAAGCTTAACCATCAGGTTTTCTTCTTCCTTCTCGCGGATTTTCACCAAATATTCAACTTTATGCTTGTTGAATTCGTCTACAAGCGCGTTAAAACGACTGTTCTGACTTTCGGCCTCGGGTGGAAGGGGGCGAACATCCTCAAACTTACGTTGAAGCGAAGCGACTTCGTTAAACTGGCTCCATTTTTTTTGCTCAACGATTTCGTTCATTCGGGTGATAAACTTCTCTCGTTTTTCCAGATTTGCAGCCTTGCGCTCATTTTGCTTTTCGTAATACGCACGGCGAGCCTCATTAAATTCCTTTTGAGCCTCCAATACGGTAGCATATAGCTCCTTCTTTTTCTCGTCTTCGATTTCGGGACCTTCGCCCCACTTCAACCGAATATTTTCGAACTCCATGGCTCCAAGTTGCCAGTCGTTAATCGACTTCAGGCCAGTAGCTTTTTCAACAAGTTCATGATAAAAAGAAGCGTCATGCTGTTCATTTTGGTCAGGTGTTTCAGCACCTTCCAATGGCTCTTTACTTTCCAAGAGAATCTCCTCCGAATTGATACATTATTTCGACGGTAACTATATATGTTTAGATTAGCTAAGTTAGCTGATAGAGGCAATTCTTGCAAAGTAACTGCGAAATAAACCAAAATATTTTAAAAACGGTTGATTTAGCTCTTTTTCATGTTCTGTGCCAGAGCCGCCAGGGCAATTTTTCGAGGTACAAACTTCTGAATACCATTCAGTATTCGCAGCGGCCAACTGGTAGCAGCAAAACGTTTGTTATTGTGCATTGCGCTGAGGGCGACTTCGACCACATCCTGTGGTGTTTGGATGCTTCTGCCGTCGGCACCACTCGGATTATACCCGGAAACTTCGAAAAATTCGGTAGCGACCGGACCCGGACAAAGCGCGGTTATATGCACCCCTTTTTGCTTGTATTCCTGCCATAAGGCTTCAGTTAAGCTAATTACATAGGCTTTCGTTGCGGCATAAACCGAGAAATATGGCATGGGAATAACTCCGGCCATAGATGCTACATTCACCACGCGACCATATCCGCGCGCGGCCATGCCAGGCAGAAACAGGTAGCAGAGCTCAGTAAGCGAGTTCATGTTTAGCTGCATCATATCGCGGTACGTTTTCAGATCGGTATCTTCAAACTCTCCCTGATATCCAAATCCTGCATTGTTGATCAGGATGTCGATCTCATGTCCTCCCCCTTCGATTGCACGGTGTAAATCTTCGACCCCATCCGTTGATGATAAGTCTGCCGCAATAACGACAACCTCTGTTTGATGAGCATCTTTCAGTCGTCGGGCAATTTCGAGCAACCGTTCTTCGCGGCGAGCAGTTATTACCAGTTTCGCGCCCCGCTCAGCTAAAGCAGAACAAAAAACGGCGCCAATACCCGAAGAAGCTCCGGTTATTAGCACCGTTTTAGATTTAAAGTCCATTATTTCTCTTGAAATAGGTGTACTTCGCGCTGTGGAAACGGAATCGATATACCATTGGCATCAAATTCTTCTTTCACTTTCTTGGTGACGTCCCATTTAACAGCCCAGAAATCTTTCGTTTCGGTCCACGGACGGGCTAAAATATCGACAGAGCTGTCGCCCAAATTGTCGATAACAATTAATGCAGCAGGTTCTTTTAAAATCCGCTCGTCTTCA
>JAIUMT010000119.1 GCA_022565415.1 Balneolales bacterium
GGTTTTAATCGATCGTGACTTTCACGCCATTACCATCGAAACCGATGAAGGGTTTGTAACCGACGGCTTGTACAACATTGGTACGTCAGAGGATTTCGGATGGGAGCTCACTCCGGGAAACTATGAGTCGAGAAGAACACAGGCTTTGGAAGACATTCGTACTAAAGGGGAAGCTCAGGGGCATTATACACTGCTCTTACACGATCCATTTACTCGCTATGGCTATCGTGATGGAATTTTAATCGATTGGACGGCAGAAATTCTGGATTCTGTTAAAACGATGTATGGAGACCGACTTAAGTTTGTGAACATTAGCGAGGCAGCCGATATATTGTCGGGCACAGGAACTTCTGCTCATGAAAACGACACAGATGTGCCCATAGCAGCCAAATTACATGCAAATTATCCGAATCCGTTTAATCCGATTACACAGATTCCGTACACTGTGACCGAGTCGTCACATGTCGAAATAAATGTATATGATGTTCATGGTCGTAGGGTAGCTCAACTGATAAATGGTATTGTAACACCTGGAGAACATCGGGTAGGTTTCGATGCGAGCGGACTCGCCTCGGGTGTATATGTTTACCAGCTCAAGACCCAATCACAGATTTTTACACGTTCGATGGTGTTGGTCAAGTAATGTTAATAGGATAGGTGTTAATTATTTCGCATAATACCGGTTAAAATCTAAGTTAAAATGAGGCCTATACATGATTCTTATACTTATAGCGGCTATGTTGTTTATGAATCCGCAAATTGAAGACAATATGACCAGTAAGTCACTAAACGGGAAAGTCATAGTTGTTGATCCGGGCCATGGCGGAACGGCTGAAACCGACAGTTTTCGCGTTGGCCCGTCGGGGGAGCGCGAAGAATGGGTTAACTTGCGAGTTTCCCTCCTATTGCGCGATTACCTTGAAGAAGCTGGCGCAACCGTACTCATGACCAGAACCGACGATTCTGCCGTTGAACTAGTCGATAGGGGTCAGCTTGCGATCGACAACAACGCTGATTTATTCATTTCTGTGCATCATAACGCAACAGCCGACACATCCGTCAATTTTCCGATAATTTACTTTCACGGAAATACCTCCGAAAACAAAGCCAGTGTGTTGTTAGGACGGTATTTGGCAGATGAAATTCGATCCGACATGTTTGATGGGGTTACTCCGGTAAGTCTGGTGTCGGACCACGCCATTTTCCCAACCCGCGGCGCTCGTGTATTGTCGAGTTCATATGGAATTCCAGGTGTAATCACGGAGGCCACATTTTTCACGAACGCAGCTGCAGAGGAACTCCTAAAAGACGAAGAATGGAATCGAATCGAGGCCCGGGCGCTGTTTAACGGAATTCAGCGCTTTTTCGAAAGTATAAATCCAGATCAGGGGATTATCCTCGATAAACATTCGATTACCGAAGTCGAGCCTTTGCCTGTTTTTCAGGAAGCTGAACGGATGAGGGATGAGGCGCTTCAGTGGAAGCAATTTGTCGATCAGGCCCGAGAACTACTCGAAAAAGAGAACGCCACAGAGGAGGATATCAGAAATGCGCTGGATCTTGCCACGAAATCGGTGCGTTACTTCCCCGATAGCTATGTTGCCAGGCAAGCCCATGAATTACGACGTGATGCATATCAACGTTTAAATGAGGATGTTGAGGCTACTAAAGTTCAAAACAGAATACATCAGTTTTTTGCTCCTATTACCGAACCAAACCGAACAAATTATGCAGAGATTCAGCTAAATCTGCCCGAAGAATCGACGAAAGAAGTGTCGGCGCTAATCCAAAACAGTCGGGGTGACATCCTGTTTGAGATGAACGCACAAAAGCAGGTTCCATCGGCCAGTGTAATTAAAATCCAGATATTGGCGGCGTTGTTGCTTGCACACGAAAATAGCACGATAGACATACATGATGTATATCAAATTCAGGAATCGGATGTCGTTGGCGGATCTGGCGAGTTGCAACACAATTGGCAAAATGTTCGATGGACATACCTCGAATATGCCACAGAAATGATCCGTTCATCGGATAACATAGCCACTAATGTGGTAATACGTGCAGTTGGAATGGATGCCGTTAATGAATTAAGTACACTTCATGGTGGAGAGCAAACACGATTGGCCAGGTACATGATGGACTTCGACGCTATTGCGGAAGGCCGACAAAACTATACCAGCGCTAGCGACATGAATCGTTTTTTGCTGGAAGTTTATCGCGGAAATGTGCTAAGTCCACAAAATTCTCGGTTACTTTTTGAAATCCTCGACAAGTGTGCAGATCAGACTATGATTCCGTCGGGAGTGCCGCCTCATATCACAGTTGCTAATAAAACCGGAACATTGGCATACTTCCGTGGCGACAGCGCAGCAGTGTTCGCCGACGAAACCTACTTTATTTCAGTTTTTATTGAAAATTACTCGGATGTTCAAGAAGCAGAAAAGCTTGTGGCTGAATTAACGAAACAACTATTCTCGAAAATACTGGACTAAAACCTAGCTTTTTAGGTCATTTAAAACAGCTTCAGGAAGTGGAATTTCAATAGAAATTCGGGTTCCTTTGTCGAGTTCCGATTCAATCCAAAATCGTCCGCCAAGTTTTTTAGTTATGAAGTAAGCTTTGGTTAATCCAAATCCGCCACCCATAGTTCTGATTTTATTTCGAACATTACTCGCCCGGAATCCGAAATTTATCACCTGTTCGATTTCGTCTTCAGGAATTCCATACCCCGAGTCTTCACATACAAATCGTAAATTCTTATTAGTTATCACAATTCCTATGGTGATGTCGCCACCTGGAGGGGTGTACTTCCGGGCATTGGCAATGATGTCGCGAACCACATCTTTAAGCAAAAAAGGCATGGCGATGTAGCCAGAAAGTTCACTATCTATACTAAGACTTACAAGGTAATCACGTTCTTCTTGCTCTGCGATGTTGTAAATAATTCGGTAACGACCATTACTCGACTTCTCCATCGCGTAAAAGAACTTCCTGAAGTCCTCTTCGAACTCCTTCATGGTAAAAATTTCCCATTTATCGGGCGACTCGTACCGTGCAGCGAGTTCAGCTATTCTAACATCAAACACACTGAATATATCATCTAGCGTGCTTCGGAGTTGCTTGTAGTTGTCTTTGGAACAAAATTCGGGCTTTTTCGCCTCAAAAACCTGTAGAGAGTTAAGTACATCAGATTTAAGAAGATTCAGGCTGTCTGGATTAAACACTTTTCGATTATTTGAACGAATAGCATCTGATTGGCGGAAAATCTCGGTTAGCGGACCACGAAAGGCATTATGAGGTCCGGCCTCATCCTCAATTATCTGAATGATTCCGCTTATTACAGAAAGGACATTCAAAAATGAATGCATTTCTAGTTCGAAAATTTGATTTTCATCGAACGTAATGGACTTATCAAATTCCATATTGAATTTAGCTGTTTTAGAAGACTCTCAAATCTATTTTGTGATGACCTATCACTAAGATATCGTAAGCCGAATTACAATGCAGGAAAATTATGTCAAACCTTTAAAATGAAATCTATCCAGACAAATACATACAGTTGCACGTTGTTTTGCATAAGCGCCTGCCTGAAAGCGGAAGATTAACGACCGGATTAACATATGTTGCTAACCTGTACACAAATTGCTTCATTTTTTATCATTGAGGTGCTCGTTGAATCGAATTCCCCGTATTTTCAGGACGAAATTGAAAAAATGTCGCGATAAAACGCCGTTACAGACGCAAAACGCAAGCCAACGATTGAGCTTATTGCTGATTCACTGCGATTTTAATTCCGGCAACTATCGTGTATCATCTGCAAGTATACAATTAACGCCTAACCGCCCGATCTATGGAACCCCTCTCCGACTTAATGGCCAATTCACATATTCTGAATCAGTTTTGGCTAACGTTTCTGATGGTCACTTCGATGGTGCTCGTTTCCCGAACTTTTGTGGCCGGAACCCGATATTCGCCCATCTTAATTATCGTCGTCTTCGGACTATTAATGGGTTATATACTTACTCAAACAGGAATGGCTACCCCCGGGCTGAGGGAATTTCCAATCGTCGACTTCACCAGTAAAGTAACCATCACAGCGTTGATTGCATCGTTCTTCGTTGGCGGACAAGAGCTACGGAAACTCATCGGCGACAAAGAAATCGACAAAACCGATATCGTTGTTCAGTCTGAGCAAGAGTTATTTTTGGGTACAAAATTTACTCAATTTATGTTCCTAGTTCGGGCGTTTTTCATTTTGATCGGAATTGAATCTATTAAACGGGTCGTGGTTGGAATCAACACCGGTGCTCCGCTGGACTCATTTTACCCAATTCTCGGCTACATCGGTCTGGTCGGCTCCATCATCCTAATCGACCCCAAAGCCCGAATAACGAATAAAGCCCAATATATCCGCAAAGGGATTCTCGAAACCGCGATCATTCTCGGCGTGCTCGTTGCCGCATTCTACATCGCCGCCGCCATCAAACCGCACTTGGCCCTCCCCGAAATCTTTTTTGCAATGGTGCTTTCCGTAACAATAGGCATGGTTTTCTCGAACTGGAAGCTTGGTCCGACCATTCGATCGCTCCTCTTTGCTGGAATCCCGGTTGTACTTGCCGCCAATTTCATGGTCGGTGGCTCACGCATCGCAGAAGCCTTCGCCTTAACTGGAATGACATCCGTGCTCTCTTACGGATTTTTCGGACAACTTTTCTGGATGTTCGGAGGTCTGTCGATACTGATTTGGCTCGGAAAAGCCAATAACATCCGAAATTTAGCTCCCGGAATGGCCGGATCCCTTTCCCACTCGGGCCTAACCGGAGCCTGCACCGCGGGAGATCTAGGCGCCGAAGCAGCCGTGCGAGCACCCATCATGATTAATGTCCCGTTTATCGGGCATATTTTCGTGTTTTCCCTACTCGCAGCCAGCGCAACAGCCGGCGCATTACTCATTCCGTACACCATTCTCATCGTCCTGGCCGGACTCGGATTCACGTACTGGGCAATTCGCGTCTTAAAGAACGCCTCCGGCAAAGACACCCTCGAAATTAAGGGTCTGATGTTGTTTTCGTTGGGATGGCAGTTAACTGCGGTATTCGGAGGTCTTCTCGTTCTGTTTCTGGGTGGAATGGCACTCAACGATTCTGTAATGGCGACGGCATCAGCCCTATCGCACTTCGGACTCTTCGCCGCAATTCAGGAAGGGATGTTTGGTCCGCAGGCTGCCGGAATGATAGCCTTCGTATTTGCCATGCCATTTCTAGTGCACCCACTGGTGTTTGGGATTTTTGGCAAAGCAGCAGAAAATAATGGGGTGATGCCAGAGAAGATTGTCTATTCGTTGGCCTTCATTGGAATAGCTGGTATGATTTACGCACTTTTTTAAATGAAACTGCTTATTTGTTGACTCAAAACAGGTTGGGGTATAGTCTTAGTTATTGCACAGCAAGGAAATAGCCGCAGTCGAGTAAATTGTGCATTTGACACGTTTGTGACAATAGTTGGCACGTTTGTGCCTATTAATGTGCCCATATTTAGACCAACAAAACAATTGATCCCTGTCAGACTTTCATGTCTGATTCAAAATTGTCAGGTCGGTATTGCTGGGGAGCATTTCACTCGACGAGGGATCTAAAATTAATCCAGTTGGTTTATGGAAAATTTCAGATTAAACAGGATGCTGTCTTCAACAGTCTTCACCGGAGGTATGTCGATCTTTAAACGGAACAACGACTATGCGAACGTCACAACCAAACCAAACTTTGTGCGTTCCGGAAAAGCTCTATTAAGCCAAAAAAAATCTGGTATAACCACAGCAATTAATAGCTCAAAAAGGTCAACGTACAGGAATATACATGCCGGAGGTTCGCACTCATTTATTCTCGATGAAGGTGGTAAAGTTTTTGCTTTTGGAGACAATTCGAACGGAGCTCTCGGTCTTGGTCTGGTCGAATCTGCCGAAACGCCAACATTGGTCACTGTATGTGGAGAGAGAGATAAGGTTGTAAACATCGCGACATCCCGCTCAGCGGCATTGACTGAGTTAGCCCCCGAGCATACCCTCTTTCTAACGCGAAACGGACGGGTCTATACATCGGGTTGCAACGAGCATGGCGTACTCGGACTTGGCACAACAAAACGCGTGAGAACTCCTCACCTAATCCACCCTAAACGGTTTGATAACAAAAAGATAACGGATATTAGTGCCGGCGCACAATTTTCTCTATTGCTTGATGAAGATGGATGCGTATATTCAATAGGGTTAAATAAATCGGGTCAGCTGGGCGAAGGATCAACTAAAAGTGCTTCTGTTCCCGTCAAAATTAATCAGAAGCACCTTAGTGAAGTAAAATTTACTGCTATATCTGCCGGAAGAAGCTTTAGTTTGCTTCTCGACTCTAAAGGCAAGGTGTACAGTTGTGGAAATAACGTTTCAGGACAGCTGGGATTAGGTCATAAAAATAACATACTGGTGCCAACACAGATAGAATCGGATTGTATAGCCGATAAACATATAACTCGTATTGCCGCGGGTGATTCCCATGCCTTATTACTAGCCGACGACGGTTCTGTATTTGCTATGGGTGCGGGCGCTCTTGGCGCTCTAGGGAACGGAAACACATCCGGAACCGCCGATAACTGTGCTACAGAGCCAGTTACTGTTTCGCATCCGAATATAAACAGCAAACGAATTATCGACATCAGTGCCGGATACTACACATCGATGTTACTAGCCGACGACGGGTCTGTATTTGCTTTCGGGCTCAACTTTTTTGGTCAGTTAGGAATCGGTTCAACTATGATTATTGGAACACCATCACCTGTGCTCACCAACCAAATACCAGAAAAAATCGTAGGTATTTCAGCAGGAAACGCTCATTTCATGATGAATGATGAGGGCGGAAATGTATTTATTTTCGGCTATAGAGCGAATCACAGACTCGGATTGGGCTCGAACCGGGGAGTTCAACCCATACCAGTTCAAATGGAATTTGTTAATGTAAAATCGAAAATGTCGCAACGAGACTACACTTTCTATAAGACGCTTACGAGCGCTTAGTTTTGGGGTACAAAGAGAGACGGAAGCATAGCGGATGGGGATCTCGCTATGCTCTCCGATAGGGTGACGTGCTGACTACACGTTATATGTACCGGGGGGAGGGGATTTTGTTCCTCTCTTCCCGGATACGCCCGATTTTTTATCCCCGGCTTCTCTGATGGGTTAATTCAAGCTTCTGATCTTATTGAGTTGAATCGGATATTTTCGATGAAATTGAACATTGGGATCAACTATTATCCTGAATCCATCTGTTTAATCCAATGATGACATCGCCCGGCTGGATAACACCTACCGGAGTATTTCTCTGAATTCATTCGTTCAGTCCGAAGCGATAAAATTTAGGCCGTACAGACTTCCGAAACTCTTCTTTCGAAGTATAGAATAGGTTTTTAAACTTCACCGTTTTAGCTATTTTGGATTATTGAATCCAAACATGAACCTAGTAATTTCTGCGGATGAACGCTATTCTATACGAAAATCCCACACTTTCGACTTTGCTTAAACAAAGTGTTGAAAAGTTTGGAAATCGACCTTCTCTTGGATTTGCCGGCGAAGAAACGCAAACCTATTCTGAGTTGGCCATTAAAGTATCGCGAGTCGCATCATACTTAAAGCAAAATGGGGTCGGACCAGGCGACAGGGTAGCACTTCTCAGCGAGAATTGTCCGAATTGGGGAGCAGCTTATTTTGCCATTACCACCATCAAAGCCATTGTTGTCCCCATCCTAAATGATTTTCATCCGTCTGAAATCCAGCATATTCTGCGCCATTCGGGGGCGTGTGCCTTAATTGTATCGGAAAAACTGTACCATAAGGTCGAGGATTTTGATTTAAAAAAACTGAATGCGGTAGTTTTGGTCGATAACTTTTCTGTGATTTCGCCTGATTGGAGCCGCGACAGGCTTCGACAACTTTATGCCGACGGAAGCCGGGAATTGCAGCGAATTCGTCATATGGCGTTGGAGAAATCCGGTTATGGCACCGAGACGATTACTAAAGATGACCCGGCATCGATAATCTACACGTCTGGCACTACGGGACATTCAAAAGGGGTGATGCTGACGCATGGTAATGTTGTGAGCAACGCCTTGGCTACGCTTCAAATCGTACCGGTAACGCAAAACGACCGTTTATTGTCAATTTTGCCGCTTCCACACGTGTACGAATGTACACTCGGATTGATTTTGCCCATGCTGGCGGGAGCGTCGGTTTCGTACGTGCGGAAGCCGCCCACAGCTGCAGTTTTGCTACCCGCACTCAAAGAGGTGCGTCCGACGGTGATGCTATCTGTGCCTCTCATTATCGAGAAAATGTACAAAGCCCGCATCCTCCCCGAAATACGAAAGAAAAAAGTGCTTCATATTGCATACCAAATTCCTTTTTTGCGCAAAGCCATTAATAAGAAGGCTGGCAAAAAGCTGATGGAGACTTTTGGCGGAGAACTTACGTCGTTTTGTATTGGCGGTGCGTCGTTGGCGCCCGATGTCGAGAAATTCTTGTGCGAAGCTCAGTTTCCGTACGCTATTGGCTACGGATTAACCGAAACATCGCCGTTGGTTACGGGTACACATCCGTCAAAATCACGTATTCAGGCGGCGGGGGTACCATTGCCGGGCGTGGAGGTGCGTCTCGACATAACCGATGGGACAAAAGGCGATGGCGAAATCTTGGTTCGTTCAGCCGGTGTTATGAAGGGGTATTACAGTGATGCAGCCCTTACAGCTGAGGTGCTCGACGATGAGGGCTGGTTTCGCACCGGAGACTTGGGGAACTTCGATAAGGATGGTTATCTATACATTCGTGGCCGA